>NZ_JBSGJR010000034.1:4346-26186 GCF_053605645.1 Micromonospora sp. NPDC003776 | reverse complement strand
TGACGGCTCCCCCGTCAGCGGGCCTCGGCCCGTGCCGCGGCTCGCCGCCGTGCGTGCGCAGCGGCGCGGGCGGGCCTCAGCGAAGCGAGGCGTACGCCAGCGGCAGCGGAGTGGACTGGCCCGGCCACGATCCGGTCAGCCGGCGCCCCGGCAGGCCGGTGTGCTCGCCGAGCCGCCGGACCACGGCCAGCTCCACCGATCCGGCGACGATCCGGGTGAGGTCGTCGTCCTCGACCCGGTCGATCGACCGGACGTCTGGGGCGTCGGTGTCCTGCGGGCGATCGGCGGCGATCACCATGCTCGGGGCCCGGCTCTCGCGCCGGCCGTCCACCTCGAAGTACTCCTCGGCCTGTCCGGTGCCGGCGAGCACGGCGCTGGCCAGCGCCGCCGCGTACACCGGGTCGCCGCAGCCGTCGTACACCCAGCGCCGGCCCAGCACCGAGTGCTCGCACGTGCCGACGAGCCACGCCTCCGCACCCTCCAGCGGTCCGGCCCGGTAGGTCAGCGGCACCTGGAGGACCGGCCCGCCACCGGCGCGTACCAGGATGGTCTCGATCCCGACCTCACCGGCCGGGTCGTCGAAGCGGTACGCCGCGACGCGCTCGAGGTCGGCGTCGGCCGCTCCCTCGAACCAGGGACGGCCCGGAAGCCAGGCGGCCAGGAGTTCCAGCTTGGTGGGACGCAGTTCCGCCCGGTGCAGGAGTGCCATGCACCGGATCATACGAACCGCTGCCGCGCTGCCGGCGGCCCCTCCCGCCCGGTGACCGGCATCCGTCGGCTCCCCGGCGGTCAGTCGGTTCCGCCCGCACCGGAGTCTTTACATGACGTCTCTCCGCCTGACATGCTAAGCAGCGTCGATCGCCGAAGATATATACGGCATATCGAAAATACCATGGTGTAGGTGGTCCCGATCTCGTAGCTGGGGCCCGGCGCCGATCGGGGGCGCGCACCCCGCCCGGACGGGGTGCGCGGGGTGCCGGCTGCGAGCCATCGGGTGGAACGGATTGCCGAGACCGATGGGAGAACAGGCGTGAACAGCAGTGCCATGGCGAGACGACTCCCCTCGGAGCCGCTGTTGGCGGCCAAACTGGCGCGGCGACGGTTCCTGACGGTCACCGGCGCCGCGGCGGCCCTGGCCCTCGGTGCGAAGCTGCCAGCCACCGCCGCGAGTACCGAACGCCCGCGCGACTACCCGTTCACCCTCGGCGTCGCGTCCGGCGATCCGCTGCCGGACGCAGTCGTGATCTGGACCCGTCTCGCGCCCGAGCCGCTCGACCCGTTCGGAGGCATGCCCTACGACAAGGCGGTCCCGGTCCGCTGGGAGGTGGCCGAGGACGACCGGTTCCGCCGGGTGGTCCGCCGCGGCCTCGCCACCGCCGCCCCGGAATACGCCCACTCCGTCCACGTCGACGTGCGGGGCCTGCGGCCGTCAGCCGAATACTTCTACCGCTTCCTGGTCGGGGCGTACATGTCGCCGGTGGGACGGACCAGGACCGCTCCGGCGGCCGGGGCGTCGCTCTCCGCCCTGAACTTCGCCTTCGTTTCCTGCCAGCACCGCGTCGTGGGCTACTACACTGCCTACCGACACATGTGCCAGGAGGACCTGGACGTCGTCTTCCATCTCGGGGACTACATCTACGAAGGCCCGGATCAGGGCACGCTCGGTCGGGGGCATGCGCCCGCCCGCTTTCTCGAAACCCTCGACGACTACCGGATCCGGTACGCCCAGTACAAGACCGATCCCGACCTGCAGGCCGCCCACGCGGCCTTCCCGTGGATCGTGACTCTCGACGACCACGAGGTGCTCAGCAACTGGGCGGGGGAGTACTCGTACTACTACCCCGAGGAGAGCATCGAGCAGTTCCTCGTACGCCGTGCCAACGCCTTCCGGGCGTACTGGGAGCACATGCCGATGCGACTCAGCCAGCTGCCCCAGGGCCCGGACATGCCCCTGTACCGTCGATTCACCTACGGCGACATGGCGCAGTTCAACGTGCTCGACACCCGCCAGTACCGCAGCGACCAGGCCAACAACGACGGCAACGACCCGCCGAACGAGCAGACCCGCGACCCCAACCGCACCATGCTGGGCGCCACCCAGGAACAGTGGCTGCTCGACGGCCTGTCGACCTCCCCGACCACCTGGAACGTCCTCGCCCAGCAGGTCTTCTTCTCCCAGCTCGATCTGGACCCCGACGACAACAGGGAGCTGTACGTCATGGACCAGTGGGACGGCTACGAGGCGAACCGGAACCGGATCGTGAACTTCCTGCAGGAACGCCAGGTGCGCAACCCGGTCGTGCTCACCGGCGACATCCACGCCAACAACGCCTGTGAGGTGAAGGCCAACTTCGACGATCCCGACTCGGCGACCGTCGCCGTCGAGTTGGTCGGCACGTCGATCAGCAGCTCCGGCGACGGCTCCGACACCGATCCGGCCCGCGACGCGCTGGCCAGCCAGCTCCCGCACATCAAGTACTACAACGTCCAGCGAGGATACGTCCGCTGCACGCTGACGCCGCAGTTGTGGCGCACCGACTTCAAGGTCCTTCCCTACGTCAGCCGGCCCGGAGCACCGATCCGTACCGACGCCACGCTCGTCGTGGAGAACGGACGGCCCGGGCTGCAGTTCGGATGATCCGCGCATCCCTCGCTCGCATGAAGGAGGTTGACCCGTGCCGGATTCCACCGTCATGTCGACCGTCAAGGCGGCGGCCGCGGCCCTACTCGTCGCCGTGCCGCTGGCGGGAATCGCCCTCTACCAGCACGCCGGCGCGACGCCGGGAGGCCAGGCGCCGGGGTCCACTCTGACCGTCGAGCCGCAGCAACTCGACCTGCTGCCCCGCCCCTGCCTGCCGGCCACGCTGACCGTGGGCCTCCACCGTGCGTCCAGCGGAGGGTCGTACGCCACCGTGTTCATCCGCCCCGACGCGCCACTGCAGGTCTCCCGGGAGGTCATCACGACGTACGTCCCCGCCGACCACGACGTCACGGTGCCGGTCCAGGTCCTCGTGCCTCGCCAGACGCCGCCCGGTGAGTACACGGTGCGGCTGGAAACCGGACGTGAACGCCTCGCGGTGCCGGTGCTGGTGTCCAAGCCGCCCAGCGACCCGGCGCGGAACCTCGCCCTCGGTCAGGAGACCACCGCATCGTCCACGAACGGGGTGCTGGCGCCGTGCGGTGTCGTCGACGGCAACCGGACCTACACGCTGGAGGGCTACCACCGGCCGGCCACCGCCTGGGCGGACGCCACCCCCGGCGAGTTCCCTGATCAGATCGAGACGACGCTGGCCGAACCGGCCCGCATCGGCCGGGTGGACCTCTACACCCACGCGCAACGGCAGTTCGCGCTGCGGGACTGGGACGTCCAGGCGCTGACCGGCGCCGGCTGGCAGACGGTCGCGCAGGTCCGCGGACACGCGGCCGGGTTGTCCAGCACGAGGTTCGAGCCGGTCACCGCGAGCGCGGTACGCATCGTCATGCTCGCCACCAACGGCTACGCCTATTCCACCGTCGTCGAACTCGAGGTCTACGAGAGTTAGCACCCGCGGCGACACCCAGCCGCTGGTCGCAGGCGCGGGGCAGCGCCGCTTCCGAAGATCGGCGATCATCGACGTCGACGATGCGCTCCATCCGACCGGAGGGGAGGGCCGGTGACAGACGACGTCGAGGCGGTGATGCGAACGCTCCGCCTGCCCGAGGCGGCGCGGGAAGCACTTATGCGGCTGAATGGCCCGGCCGGCGCGGACGTGGTCACCCTCCCCGAGCCGAGCCGGACCGAGGCCCTGCTCCACCGGCTCGGCATAGCCGAGGCGGACCGCCGGGAGATGATCGCCGCTCGGCCGTCCGCCGAGCGGCACCCGGCTCTGTGGTGGCTGCTCACCCGATGCCGGGCCCAGCTCGTCCGCCGGATGGGCGAGCCGGGACCGCTTCCGCCCTGGCCGCAGCTGCCGGAGGACCTCGGGCCGAGCGCCCGTTACCTCTACCCCTGGACTTTCGTGGCGGCACTTCCGGCCGTCCGCCGCTACCACCGCAGCCGCGGCGTGCCGTCGGACCTGTCGTGGCAGATCCTCTCCGCCCTCGGCACCCAGATGGCGTACCACCGCGCCCTTTACGGACAGGGCGGCCTACACACCGACAACTGGCTGACGGTGCACTACCGGGGAGCCATCTACGCCCTCGGCCGGCTGCACATCGAACGGCAGCGGATCTGGTTCGACGTCGGAGCGGCGGACGAGACCGCGAATGACCTTCCCCGCCGAGGTGAACCCTCGCTCGGCCTGCACATCCCCGCCGGAACCCTCGATCCGGCGGCGGTCGACGAGGCCCTGGTCATGGCCCGCGACTTCTTTCCCCGGCACTTCCCCGACGAACCGTGTCGCTTCGCCACCTGCGTCAGCTGGCTGCTCGACGAGCAGTTGACGGAGTATCTGCCGGCGGAGTCGAACATCCTGCGCTTCCAGCGCCGGTTCCGGCTGCTGCCGTCCCCCGGCACCGACGACTCCGCCACGATGGTGCAGTTCGTCTTCAACAGACCGATCTCGGAGCTCGACCGGCTACCCCGTGACACGACGCTGCAGCGCGCGGTGGTCGACCACATCCGGTCGGGCCGGGTGTGGACGTTCCGCACGGGCTGGTTTCCCCTGTAGACGCGCACGTGAAAGGGCTGATCGGACCGCCCAGCGAGCCTTGCTTCGTGACCAACGCCACGCCTACTATCTTCGATAGAGCGATCATGTCTCTCAAATGCTGTAGATAGCTCCACCTCGCACGGGCAGTGGATCACCGGCATTCAGGACAGGAGTCGACATGAGACAACACGAGCTGGCAGCGGCCATCAGCCGTCGACGCTTCCTCGCCCTGGCCGGGGCGCTGGGCGGAGCAGCCGCGCTCGGCGGCTGCGGTGGCAGCGGCGGCGGTTCCTCGTCGAGCAAGGTCACCTACTGGGTGCCGCCCAACGCGGAACTGTCCCGAATGCAGGCCTTCCTCGACGGCGTGAAGTCGGGGTACCAGAAGGCGCACTCCGGCACCACCCTGGACAACGTGGTGGTGCCGTGGGAGGACGCACTGACGAAATACACCGCCGCGTTCTCCGGCGGCAACCCGCCCGACGTCACCTACCAGATCATCCCGTGGATGAACAAATGGCGCAGCACCGGCGTGCTCGCCGACTTCCGCGCCCTGGACAAGGGCTTCACCGACACCTTCCTCAACGGGGTCAACCCGGACTACGTCAAGGCCGCCGAAGGGCCGAAGGGCGAACTGCTCGGCCTGCCGTACGTCGGTGGCTACTGGGTGCTCGCTCTCAACGAGGCGGTGTGGGAGAAGGCCGGCAAGCCCACCCTGCCGAAGACGTACGACGACATGATCCCGTTCGCCCAGGCGATGACCTTCGACAAGAAGGGCCGGAAGCTGGGCGAGAGCGGGTACGACGCCCGCAACGTCGAGACCTACGGCATGTGCTGGGCGCCCTCGCCGCCCATCCAGGAGAACTACCTCTGGCACTACTTCTGGAGTTTCGGCTCCGACTACATCTCCGCCGACGGCATGGACATCGGCTTCAACGACGACGCGGGCCGTGCCGCCCTGCGCCACATGAAGGCGATGCTCGACTCGGGCGCCGCCACCCCACCCAACCTCTACTCCGAGGACGTGCGGTGGCAGGCCGCGGTGATGTCGGGCAAGGCGGCGATGTCCTGGTCCGAAGGGTTCACCGCGGAATACGCCAAGCAGTACCCGCAGTTGCGGATCAAGGTGCTCGACCCGCCGTCCGGCCCGGGCGGACAGTACATCGTCGGCGCCTGCGGCTTCCTGTCCGTATCCGCGAAGGCCAGGAACCGGAACGGCGCCCTCGACCTCGTCAAGTACCTGGTCGATGAGAAGCCGCTGCAGGACTTCAACAAGCTCATCCTGGCCAAGCCGGTACGCCCCCAGCCGGACAACTACTACGACGGCCTCGACGACCCGCGGATGACCGCGTTCATGAACGCGGCGGCCGGCCTGTCGAAGTACGTCAAGATCACCCGCATCCTGCCCTACCAGCCGCAGGAGTATCTCGTCGGGAAGATCAACGACTTCCTGCTCGGCCGGCAGAGCATGGACGCCATGATCGCTGAGGCCTCCAAGCAGATCAAGCAGATGGCGAAGGCGGCCAAGTGAGCACGACGCCCCCTCGGCGGCGCCCCGGACCCCGGCCAGACGACCGGCGATGAGCGTCAACGTCCCCGATCGCACGCTGGCTCCGACCGACCTCGCCGGCGGAGGGCCCAGCACCCCGGTCCGAAGCCGACGCCCCAGGCTGGTGAGGCTACGCCGTGGCCTCACCAGCCTGGTCCAGGCGGTGCCCTTCCTGGTCCCGAAGGCCGTGGTCTTCGCGCTCTTCGTGCTCGCGCCGTTCGCCTACACGATCGTGCTGACCTTCCAGCGGGGCTCGCTGCTGAGCGGCCTGACCTTCGCCGGGCTGGAGAACTACCGCACCGTCTTCACCGACGGTCTGTTCCGCCAGACGCTGCTGAACACGGCGCTGTTCATGCTCATCTGTGTGCCGCTGACCATCGTGGTGACCATGCTGGTCGGGCTCCTGCTGTCCAGCTCGATCCGCGGAATGAGCGCCTACCGGACCCTCATCTACCTGCCGTCGCTGCTGTCCGTCGTGGCCACCGGCCTGATCTGGAAGATCATGGTCGACTCCGAGTACGGTCCGCTCAACGCGCTCTTCTCCCGGGCGCTCAACATCGACGTGCCGTGGCTGACCGGCGGTACCGTGGCCATGGTCTTCCTCGCGCTGATCACCCTGTGGAGCACCTGCGGCTTCTACTCGGTCATCTTCATGGCCGGCTTCCACAACATCCCGACGGCCGTCCTGGAGGCCGCGCGTATCGACGGTGCGTCCGGTTGGCGGCTGTTCACCGCGATCAAGCTGCCGCTGGTGCGGCCGGTGCTGCAGCTGGTGCTCATCCTCGTCACCATCAACAGCATCCAGGTGTTCGACCTGGTCTTCGTCCTGACCAACGGCGGTCCGGGCACCGCCACCTACACCGCCATGTGGTACATCTACCAGAGCGCCTTCAACGGCGGCTCGCTGTCGTACGCCGCCACCATGAGCATCATCCTGCTGCTGGTGACCGCGGCCATCTCCGCCGTCTTCATCGGCCGTACGCGATCGGATGGTGCCGACTATGAGTGAGGCCCTGCCGCGCCGGCGTCGGCGCCGGCAACCCCTCGGCGTCGTGCTCGGCACCCACGCCGGCGCCGTCCTGGCCGTACTGCTGTGTGCGACCCCGATCGTCCTGGTCGCCCTGGCGTCCGTGCGCTCCAGCGTGTTCTCCGACTTCTCGCTGGCCGCGGAGAACTGGACCACCGCCAACTACACCGCCCTGTTCAGCGACCCGCTGGTGCTGCGCTGGATCATGAACAGCCTCCTGGTGGGCGCCGTGGTCACCGTGCTCACCGTGGCGGTCGACGTGCTCGCCGCGTTCGCCTTCGCGAAGCTGCCGTTTCCCGGCCGGTCCGCCGCCTTCGCGCTGCTGCTGGCCACCCTCATGCTGCCGGTCTCGGTGACCCTGCTGCCCACGTACCTGATCGCCAACCGGCTGCACCTGGTCGACACCTACGCGGGACTGATCGTGCCGGCCATCGCCGGCCCGTTCGGGGTCTACCTGCTGCGTCAGTTCATCCTCAAGATTCCCGACTCGCTGATGGACGCGGCCCGCATCGACGGCGCCTCACCGTTCCGCGTCTTCCGCAGCGTGGTGCTGCCGCTGTGCCTGCAGCCGATGGCCGTCCTCGCCATCTTCGTGTTCGTGGCCAACTGGAACAGCTTCCTCTGGCCGCTGTTGATGGCCCAGTCCGACGACATGAAGACGATCACCGTCGGCATGGCCACCAGCAACACGCAGTTCTCCCAGAACGTCAACGGGATCACCGCGATGGCGATGTTCAGCCTGCTCCCGATGGCGATCCTGTTCCTGGCGTTCCAGCGCTACTTCATCCGCGGCGTGCTCGCCGGCGCTTTCAAGGGCTGACCGCGGTACCCGCCTCCCCACGTCGGGCGGAGTCGGGGACGCCGGCGAAGCAGTCGGCGACGGCCTGCCGGATGCGGCGCGGCCGGTCGGGGACGAAGATGTCGATGGCCGTGACCGCCGCACCACCGCTGTCGCTCAGGTCCCAGCCCGTCGGCTCCTCGAAGCCGGGATTGGTCAGCGTGAACCCGATGGATTCCAGGTGATCGAAGCCGATGTCAAGTCCCGGGTCGGTGACCTCCCGGGCCACCCGCAGGCGCAGGGTGAGGGTGGCTTGCGCCTTGCCGTCGAGCGCCGTGGTGAGATCGACCGGCCCCTGCAGGCTGCGGCCCTGGATCCACAGGTGCCACGGCTCGTCGTGGATGTCGCACCGCCACACCACCTCGTCGTCGACGAGGACCTCCTTCACCACCCGGCCCGCCGGCGGGATGTTCGCCCCGAACTGGTCGAAGTGCCAGAACGACAGCTCGTAGCGCGCCGCCGTCGGGTCCGGCCGGATCACCTGGCTGGCCTGCGCCCAGGTGCCGGCCGGGACCGTCCGCTCGGACGGCAGGGCCAGGCTGAGCCGGCCGAAGCCGTACATCGCCTTGTTGTCGCTGGCGATCGTCGGCGCGTCGTCGAGTTGGACGCCGTACGCGATGACGCCCTCGATGATGTTCTCGGCCGTGCACGCCAGGCCCGCCGTCAGCGCGTCGCGCACGTACGACTCCGTCGGCCCGAGCGGAGCGGCCAGGAACCGTCCGGCGTAGACGAGCAGCACCAGGTCCAGCCCCCGTGGGCGGGTGCTGGCCTGGATCCGGGTCAGGCAGTCGCGCAGGGAGTCGGCTGCCTGGGTGTTGTGGTTCGGGCCGTCGAGGAACGGATAGATCACCCCGTCCACGAAGGGGGCGTACTTGTCCAGGAAGGCCTCGTCGAGCGCGACCCGGTAGTAGACGCAGGTGAAGAAGCCGAGGTCCGGGTTGATCGCCTGCTGGGTGTGGCGGATCCGGGCCATGTAGTCGGGCGTGAACAGCCGGGCGTTCACCTCGAACTCGAAGTCGTCGATCGCCCACCCGGTCAGATTGGGGTGCCGCCGGGACGCCTCGGCGATCGCCTGTGCCCAGGCGACGTAGTCGGTGAGGTAGGGCCGCGAGGCGCGCCCGTTCTCGTCCGTCTCGGACGGCGGCACCAGGTACGGCCAGACGTCGATGCCGGCCTGCGCGGCCGCCGGCAGGAACTCCTCGCACAGGTCGTCCCAGTCGGTCGCGCTGTCCCACACGCCGTACAGGTAGGTGGTGACCTTCAGCTCGCGCAGGCGCGCGATCAGCGCGGGCGTGTCGATGTGCCGGTAGCCGTCGGCCCGCGGCCGGCGCTCCCGTACGGCGGCGCCGACGGTGTTGCCGCCGACCAGGGCGGCGCGGACGCCTCCGGGGGGCACCCACGGGCGGGACCGGGTGGTCGAACTCGGCGAGACCATGTGCCAGCTCCTCACGAGGCGGCCGCTGTGACCGACAGGCGAACTTCGTACGGTATTTGGAACATGGAAACGTGATGCTGTAGACACGGTAGGGCGGCGGTGGCCGTTCTGGCAACGGCCCGACCCGGCGCCGGTTGCGGCGGGACGAGCGGGAGTGGCAGGACATCCCGGAACGGCGCGCGGAAGCCGGCGCGCCGTACGCTCGATACGACAACGGGCCGGTCGCGTCCGGCGGACTTGGAGGAGCCCCGAATGGCGATGCCTGAGCAGGCCGACGCTGCGGTACGTGCCCCGTCACCGGCCGTGGACCGGGCGCTGACGGTCCTCGAACGGCTGGTCACCGCCGACGAGGAACTCACGCTGACCGCGCTCGCGAAGGCCACCCGGATCCCCCTCGCAACCTGCGCCAGCATCGCCTACACCCTGGAACAGCGCGGGTACGCGACCCGCCGCGTCGTCGGCCGCAGCCACTTCTGGCGGCCGACCCTGCGGCTGTACGGCCTGGCCAGCCAACTGGTCCGAAAGATCGACCTGTCCTCGGTGGCGCAGCAGGAGATGCGATCGCTCGCCGACGAACTGAGCATGCCGGTCCACATCGGGGTGCTGGACGGGGCGAGCGTCGTCTACGTCGCCAAGGCGGCGACGGCCGGCTTCATCCAGTTCGACACGTACCCCGGCAAGGTCTCCCCGTTCAACCTGACCGCTCTCGGCCGGGCCATTGCGGCGTACCTGCCGGAGGACGAACTCGAGGCACTGCTGCCGCGGCTGGTAGCCGGCCGGGGGCCCGCGGCCGGTGACAGCGGCCCGGAGGCCTTCCGCAAGCTGCTCACCGAGGTCCGCCGCCGTGGCTACGCCGTCGAGGACGAGGAGGAGCAGGCCGAGGTGGCCTGTGTGGCCGCGCCCTTCTTCGACACGGAGGGCCGGGTCGCCGGCTCGGTCGGCGTGACGGGCTTCTCCCGGGACCTGCGGGGCCGGCGGCGGAAGCAGGCGGCGGCCGGGGTGCTCCGGGTCGCGGGGGAGGTCTCCCGGCGCCTCGGATGTCCGCCCGCGGCATTGCCAGCGGTGAAGGCTGTCTCCTAGTATCCGTGAAACGGAAGATTTCTCCCGGATACTGAAGGGTGGCGCCCATGGCGTCCGCCGTGCGCTGGGCCGAGACCGACCGTCAGACCCTCAGCAGCCAGCTTCCCGAGGCGATCGTCCTGCTGCCGGTGGGCGCCACCGAACAGCACGGCCCGCACCTGGCAACCGGAACCGACGCGCTGCTCGCCGACCGGGTGTGCGCGGCCGCCGCCGACCAGGCGGCCGGCCGCTGCGACCGGCCCCTCCTCGTGGCCCCGACCATCCCGGTCGGCGCCTCCGACCACCACCTGCCGTTCGGTGGCACGCTCTCCCTCACCCCGGAAACCCTCACCGCCGTCCTGGTGGACCTCGCCCGGTCGGTGGCCGTGCAGGGCGGCCGGCGGCTGGTGCTCGTCAACGGGCACGGCGGCAACGTGGGGGTGTGCCACGCCGCCGCGGCGGCGGCCAGCACCCGCCACGACCTCGCGGTCGGGCACATCGACTACTGGCACCTGGCCGCCGCCGAGCAGGACGTACCGGTGCCCGGTCACGCCGGAGAGTTCGAGACCTCCCTCGTCCTGGCCCTGCGCCCGCACCTGGTGCGGGACCCCACGGCCCGGCCCCGGCCGCCACAGCCGCCCGCCGTACCCGGCGTCGACCTGCACTCGGCGCCCGTGTGGCAGGCCATCGACGGCTACACCGACCGGCCCGAGGCGGCCGACGCCGCAGCGGGGAAGCGGCGGTTCGACCAGTTGGTCGCCGCCCTCGCCGACCGGATCGTCGAGCTTGCGAGGATCCTGTGATCGACTTCCACACCCACACCCCGGCGTGGCGCACCGCCACCTGGCTGGGCGGCGCCCCGTTCAGTGCGGACGACTTCGTCGCCTTCATGGACACCGCCGGCGTGGACCAGGCGGTGGTGCTCAGCCACGACGGCCTGTTCGACCCGCGACCGCGGGCCAACGACGAACTGGCCGCGTTCGTGGGACAGTATCCGCAGCGGCTGGTCGGCTTCGGCACCGTGGACCCGCGCCACCCGGAGGCGGCGGCCGAGGTCGCCCGGATGATGACGGTGCTCGGCCTGCGTGGCCTCAAACTGCACCCCTGGCTGCAGGGGTTCAGCATGCACGAGCTCTCGCTCGACCCGATCTGCGAGATGCTGGCCGCCCACGACGGAATTCTGCTCAGCCACGACGGCACCCCGCCGTACTCCACGCCGGCGCAGATCGCCGCGCTGGCCCGCCGGCATCCCAGGCTGCCGGTCGTCCTCGGACACGGCGGCCTGCACGACTGCTGGCGGGAAGCGCTCGCCCTGACCCGCGAAACCGACAACCTCCACCTGTGCATCTGCGGCACCCCGCCCTACGCCGCCCGGCGGATCCTTGCCGAGGCACCGGCCGACAAGGTGCTGTTCGGCACCGACGCCGGGCTGTCGGACCGCAAGAGCCAGGACTACGCCGTGGCCCGGGTCGCCGAGATCGACGGCTGGGGCATCACCGACGCGCAACGCCGCGCCATGCTGGTGGACAACCCCCGCCGCCTGCTGAGCCGGGCGACCGGATGACCCCGACGATCGCCGCGATCCAGACCCTGCCGGTCAGCATGCCGGTGCACCCGGGCCTGGTGGTCCGCGGCGCCCGCGGCGTCCACGACCGCTCCGACTTCCTGCTCGTACGCGTCGTCACCAGCGACGACATCGTGGGCTACGGCGAGGTGAGCGCCACGGCACTGTGGAGCGGCGAGGACGGCGCCAGCGCGGAGCATTTCATCCGCCGTCTCCTCGCGCCGGCTCTCATCGGTCAGCCGCTCGCCCCGGTCGGCGCGCTCGAGGACCTGATGGACCGGCTGCTCGCCGGAAACCCGTTCACCAAGGCGGGCGTCGCCACCGCCCTGTGGGACGCCCACGCGCGCACCCTCGATGTGCCGCTGGTGGTCGCCCTCGGCGGCCCCTACCGCGACCAGGTGCCGATCAAGCTCTCCCTCTCCGGGGACGGTCCGGCCCTCGACCGGGTGCACGCCACGGCGCGCGCCCTGGGATTCCGCTCCTTCAAGGTGAAGGTCGGGATGGAGGTCGCCGGGGATCTCGTCCGGGTCGCCCGCGCGCGGGAACTCGTCGGCCGGGACGCGTTCCTCGGTGTGGACGCCAACGGCGGCTGGTCGCGCGCCGACGCGACCGGCGCGGTGCGGCAGCTCGTCGACCACGGCGTCCGGTTCGTGGAGCAGCCGGTCGCTCCCGCCGACCTGGCCGGGCTCGGCGCGCTGCGCGGACAGGGGATACCGGTGGTCGCCGACGAAGCCGTGTTCGGCCTGGCCGACCTCGTCGCCCTGGTCCGGGCCGAGGCGGCCGACTGCGTCAGCCTGTACATCGGCAAGAGCGGCGGCCCGGGCCGGGCCGTCGCCATGGGGAAGCTCGCCGGAGCCTTCGGTGTCGAGACGCTGCTCGGCTCCAACGGGGAGTTCGGCATCGGCGCGGCGGCTCAGCTGCACGTCGCCTGCGCGTTGCCCGCCCTGTCGGAGTTCCCGTCGGACATCATCGGCGCCCACTACTACCCGCAGGACATCCTGGCCCGCCCGCTGGACAGCGACGGCACGACCGTCCGGCTCGGCCCCGAGCCAGGGCTCGGGGTCGTGCCCCGCCGCGACCTGGCAGACGCCTTTCGATGAAGGTCTGGTGAAGCCGTGATCGTCGACGTACACACGCACACGCCCACCCATCGCGAGGCGGTGCCGCCCGAGCAGCGGCAGGTCTTCACCGGATGGCGGACCGACCGGGACGTGGTCACCACGAATTCCTGGACCGACTACGACGAGGCGACGGCTGCCGCGGACGTTTCCATCGTGTTCAACATCGCGGTGCCGGATCCGCTGGCGGCGACCGGGATTCCACACCCACCGGAGCGGACCAACGACGCGACCGCCGAGTTCGTGGCCGCCGATCCCACCCGCAGGGTCGGCTTCATGTCGGTCAACCCGCTGGCCCCGGACGCCTTCGAGGAGGCGGAGCGCTGCCGCGAACTCGGGCTGGTCGGGGTCAAACTGGGCCCCAACTACCAGAACTTCGACCCGCTGTCGCCGCCGGCCCTCGCGTTCTACGACTACTGCCAGCGGCACGGCCTGCCGATCCTGTTCCACCAGGGCGCATCACCGATCCGAGCCGCGCCGCTGCGCTACACCTACCCGCTGGTCACCGACGAGGTCGCGCTGCGCTTCCCGGAGCTGCGCATCGTCATGGCGCACATGGGCCATCCGTGGGGCCGGGAAACCGTGGTCACGATCCGCAAGCACCCACACGTCTACGCCGACGTGTCCTCGATCTACCTGCGGTCGTGGGTCTGTTACGAGTCACTGCTGGCGGCGGTCGAGTGGGGCTGCACGCACAAGTTGCTGCTCGGGTCCGACTTCCCGATCGCCAGCACCGCCGAGGCCATCGCCGGGCTCCGCCGGGTCAACCACATCCTCGACGGCACCGCGCTGCCGCGCGTACCCGACGAGGTGATCGACCGGATCATCCACGCCGACGCGCTGGACGCGCTCGGTCTGGCCCGACGGGCGCTGCCGACGACGGAAAGCGGTCCGGCCGTCGGTCCCACGCCGGGGGAGCGAGGGGGAGTGCTGTGATCATCGATGCCCACGTGCGGCTCGGCCACGGTCGCGAGGTGTCCCTCGGGGTGGCCGAGCTGCTGGCGACCATGGACGGGCTCGGCATCGACCGGGCCCTGGTGGCGCCGGCCGAGCGGGAGGTGGCCTATCACAACCGGGACGGCAACCGGGCGGTGGCGGCGGCGGCCGCCCGGTCGGCGGGCCGGTTGGTGCCGTACGCGGTGGCCAACCCGTGGCGGGGCGCGGACGCGGTGGAGGAGCTCGCCCGGGCCCGCGATGCCGGCGCCCGTGCGCTGCACGTGGACAGCGTGCTGCAGGGCTTCGACCTCCTGGACGGGCTGGTCGACCCGCTGCTGGAGTTCGCCGCGGACAACGGCTGGCCGGTCTACGTGCGTACCGGCACGCCGCCCAACGCACTGCCACTGCCGCTGGCCACGCTCGCCCGGCGATACCCGGACGTGCCGTTCATCATGGGCCGCAGCGGCGCGACGGACTTCTGGATCGACGCCGCACCGGCCCTGCGACACGCCGCCAACCTCTACGGCGACACCTGTTACGCCCCGTGGGACACCGTGCTGGAGGAACTCGGCCGCGATCCCGCGATCGGCACGTCCCGGCTGGTCTTCTCCACCGACGCCCCCTACGCCGTGCCCCGGGCCGAGCTGGGCCGGGTTCTCGACTGGCCGATCGACGAGGCCGCCCGGCGCGACGTGCTCGGCGGGAACCTCGAACGTCTCCTGGAGTGAGCGCGCCCGAGGGCTTGTTACGGATCGACGCAGGCCATAACCTTATCTGACAATCAGAATACATCTTCGACATATCGAAGGGTCGGCCAGGCCGGCTGGTTCGGGGAGCGAGGGACGGTGCGCGGACAATGAGTGCTACGCCAGCGACGACCTCCCGGCGCGGACCGCTACCCGCCGACACCTCCAGCGTGGACGGACCCGCCGCCCTCGTGCGCGGCGTGTCACCGGTCCTCGCGGTGCCGTTCACGGTCACCGGTGACATCGACCCCGACGGCTTCCGGCGGGTCGTGCGCTACGTGCTCGGCACCGGGGTCAGCAGCGTGATGTTTCCCGGCTTCGCCTCCGAGTTCTACAAGCTGGCCGAGCACGAGCGGCACACCCTGACCGACGTGCTGCTCGCCGAGACCGGTCCACGCCCGGACGTCGCGGCCATCATCGCGGTCCAGGACCACGCCACCCGGCTGGCGGTGGCCCGGGCGCGCAACGCCGTCGCCGCCGGCGCGGACCTGATCAACCTGCTGCCGCCGCACTTCCTGTCGCCGCCGCGCCGGGCGCTGGTGGACCACGTCCGCGCCGTCCTCGACGCGGTCGCCCCGACCCCGGTGGTTCTCCAGTACGCCCCCACCGAGACGGGCACCAGCCTGGACAGCGCCACCGTTGCCGCGATCGCGGTGGCCCACCCCAACCTCCGGCTGGTCAAGGTGGAGTCCAGCCCGCCCGGCCGCCTGATCGCCGAACTGGCCGCCCTCGACCCTCCACTGTCAGCCGTCGAGGGATACGCCGGCGTGCAACTGCCCGACGCCATCCGCCGAGGCGCGGTCGGCACCCAGCCCGGCTGCTCCTTCACCGAGATCTACCAGGAGATCTGGCGGCGGTTCAGCGAAGGCGACCACGCCGGCGGAGACGACCTGCACCGACGGCTCCTGCCCTACATCTCCTACTGGATGCTCGACACCGAACTCATCGTCGCCGCCGAGAAGCACATCTCCTTCCGCCGCGGCCTGATCGGCAGCGACCTGTGCCGCGCCCCGGCACACGAGTTGGACGCCGAGGAACGCCGGATGATCGATCGCTTCCTGCTCGAATTCCAGGACCTCCTGCCCGACCTCACCGGCTGACCGGACGCGGGGCCGGGCAGGGCGCTACGGCTGTCGCCGCCGATCGAAACCGCACGCACCAGGGAGGCGCCTCGATGGACCACCGACCAGCCGAGACCACGGCGCCGTGCGCGTTGGTCACCGGCGCGGGCAGCGACATCGGCGTGGCCATCGCCCGCGCGCTGGCCGACACCGGCCTCCACGTCGTGGTCAGCGACCTCGACCCGGACCGGGCGCGGCACGGGGCGGCGCAGGTATCCGGCGGCAGCGCCCTCGCACTCGACGTCCGGTCGAGCGAGACCGTCAGCCGCGCCGTCGCCGACCTCACCCACCGGCACGGACCCCTGGCGGTCCTGGTCAACTGCGCGGCCGTCTGCGCCAACGAGCAGTTCGAAACCATCACCGAACCGACCTGGACGGCGGACCTCGACGTCGTGCTCGGCGGCGCGATCCGAATGTGCCAGGCGGTCCTGCCCACAATGCGGCAGGCAGGACGGGGAGCCGTGGTCAACGTCGCCTCGGTCAACGGCCACCGCTACTTCGGCAACGACGTGTACAGCGCCGCGAAGGCCGGCCTGCTCAACCTCACCCGCGCCCTCGCCGTCCAGTACGGCCGCTTCGGCGTACGCATCAACTCGGTGTCACCCGGCACCATCGCCACCACCGGTTGGCACGAACGCCTGAAGACCCACGCGCACGCGCTGGAGGCCGCCCGCCGCTGGTACCCGATGGGCCGCGTCGGCACCCCCGAGGACGTGGCGAACGCCGTGACCTTCCTGGCCTCCGAGCGCGCGTCCTGGATCAACGGCACCGACCTCGCGGTGGACGGCGGGCTCCTCGCCGGCGCGCACGCCTTCGCCACCGACATCGGCGCACGAACAGTTCACTGACCACTGGGAGGTGGCAGATGGACCGCAGGCCCACGATCGGCCGCGCGAGCGCGCACCCGCGCCGGCATCCCGGCGACCGGTCCTGACGCCGCACGAGGGAGGCCGCGGTGGCAGCGATCTGCATCGACGCGGGCACCACGATGATCAAGGCCGTCGGGTACGACGACCGTGGCCGGGAAGCCCTCGTCGTCCGGCAGCCGGCGCACGTCCTGCATCCCCGCCCCGGGTGGGCCGAGCAGGACATGATCCAGGTGCGCGACACCGCGTTCGGGGCGGTTCGCGCGGTCGCCGACCGACTACCCGGCCCGGTCGAGTTCCTCGCCGTCACCGCCCAGGGCGACGGCTGCTGGCTCATCGACCGGCACGGTGCCCCCACCGGCCACGCCGTCCTGTGGAACGACAGCCGGGCCGCGCCCACGGTCCGCCGGTGGTCGGACACCGGTCTGCTCGCCGAGGCGTACCGCCGCAACGGCTGTGTGACCTTCCCCGGCCTGCCCAACGCGATCCTCACCTGGCTGCGCGCCCACGAGCCCGATCGACTGGCGGCCGCCACCGCCATGCTCACCTGCGGCGGCTGGCTGGTCGCCCAGCTGACCGGCGCCGTGCTGGCGGAGGAATCCGACGCCTCCGCGCCCTTCGGCGCCCCGCCCCACCTCGACCGGTACGACCGCCATCTGCTCGACCTGTTCGACCTCGGCTGGGCCGACCGGCTCCTGCCCCCGATAGCCGGCGACGGCCGCCGCGTCGCCCCGCTGCGCGACACCGCCGCCGCCGAGCTCGGCCTGCCCGCCGGAACACCCGTGGTCGCGGCACCGTACGACATCGCCGCCACCGCGATCGGCGCCGGCGCCGTACGCCCCGGCCAGGCATGCACCATCCTGGGTACCACCCTCTGCACCGAAATCGTGACCGACCGGTTCACCCCCGGCCCGGAGCCACTCGGGCTGACGGTCGCGCTGGGCGTGCCCGGACGACGACTGCGCGCCCTGCCGACCCTGGCCGGCACGCAGGTCCTCACCTGGGCCTGCGACCTGCTCGGCCTGAGCCGGCCCAGCCAGCTGATCGACCTCGCCCTCCAGCCCACGGTCGACACCGCGGGCCTGGTGTTTCTGCCGTACCTCTCCCCGGCCGGCGAACGTGCCCCGTTCCTCGCGCCGCACGCCCGGGGCGCGCTGCTCGGCCTCTGCCTGGAGCACGAGCGGGAACACATCGCCCGTGCCGTCGTGGAAGGACTCACCCTCGTCATCCGGGACTGCCTCGCCGCCTCCGGAGTCACTCCCGCCGAACTGCGGATCTGCGGCGGAGGTGCCGCAAGCGACGCCTGGATCCGCCTGATCGCCGACGTCGTCGGCCTGCCCGTACGCCGCTGCGTCGACGCGGAGATCGGCGCCCGTGGCGCCTACCTCGTCGGCCGCGCGGCCACCGGCGCCGCGGCACACGTGGACGCGGCGGTCGCCGCGCACGTCGACCCCGGCGACCCGGTCGAGCCCGATCCCACGCTGACCCGCCGCTACGATGCGCTGTTCGAGCGCTTCGTGCACCTCAGACGGCACGCCGCCGGCTCCTGGCCCCACCTCGCCGCGCTCCGCCGGGAGGCCGACCGTGCCGCATGACGCAGCCGTCCGGGCCGGCATCTCGCTGCTCACGTTCCACGCGCGGCTCGCCCAGCAGCCCCGCAACGCCGGGAGGCACCTGATGGCCATCCGACTGCTCGCCGCCGGCGACCACTTCGTGCGCAGCCGCCTCCTGGTCGACGCGTTGCGCGCCACCGTGCCCGACGATCTCGAGATCCGGCAGCTGGAGCTGCCGTGGCCGACCGAACCGTTCGGGCCCGTCGGAGAGGTCGACGAAGCCTCCGGAACCGAGGACGAGCTGATCGAGGCGCTGCACGGGGCCCAGATCTGCGTGACCCAGATGGCACCACTCACCAGGCGGGTGCTGCGGGCGGCCGCCGCCGACCTGGAGCTGATCTGCGTCACCCGAGGCGGCCCGGTGAACGTCAACCTCGCGGCCGCCACCGAGCTCCGCATCCCCGTGTGCTCGGCCCCGGGCCGCAACGCCACCGCCACCGCCGAGCACACCGTCGCCATGATCCTCGCCGTTCTCCGACGCATACCGGCGACCCACACCGACCTCACCCGAGGTCACTGGCGCGGCGACTACTACCGGTACGACAGCGTGGGGCCGGAACTGACCGGCAGCACCGTGGGCCTGGTGGGCTACGGTGCCGTCGGCAGCCGCGTCGCCCGGGCGCTGCGCGGCTTCGGCGTCCACCTCCTCGTCCACGACCCCTACCTCGCGCCGCACCAACTCGGCGACGGTGTCGAGCTGACAACCCTCGAGGACCTGCTGTCCCGCTCCGGCATCGTCTCGCTGCACGCCCGCGTCACCCCGGAGACCACCCGCATGATCGGAGCCGCGCAGCTGGCCCTGATGCCCCCAGGCTCGGTCATCGTCAACTGCGCCCGCGGCGCGCTGCTCGACTACGACGCCGTCTGCGACGCCCTCGACCGCGGACACCTCTTCGGCGCCGCCTTCGACGTCTTCCCGCAGGAACCGATCCCGGCCGGCTCCCGCCTGCTCACCACGCCCCACCTCGTCCTGACGCCGCATCTCGGCGGAGCCAGCACGCAGACGGCCGTGAACGCGGCACGGATCGCCGCCGACGAGGTCGGCCGGTACCTGCGGCGGGAGCCGTTGCGCTACTGCGCCAACCCGCAGGTGTGCGGCTGACCAGGAACGCCGGGTCAGGTCGCCGCGGATGGAGTCCTCGTGGCGCGCACCCGGCCAGGCCGGGTCAGCAGGAGGATCAGCAGGCCGGCTGCGCACAGCCCGGCCGCGAGCGCGTACGCCAGCCGGTAGCCGACATGCGCGGACAGGCCCAGCAGCGGGCCGGCGATCACCGCGCCGATCGGGAAGGTGTTGGTGAACAACGTCGTGGCCCGGCCGGGCTGTCCCGGCAGCATGTCCTGCAGGTACGAGATGCCGAGACCCGACACCGCGGCGATGAAGAGCGCGTTGACGACCTGTGCGAGACCCAGGACCCAGACGTTCGGCGCGCAGGCCGCGACCGCGTAGTAGGCCACCCCGCAGCCGGCGCCGACGAGCACCGGCAGGTGGAGCCGCACCCGCGCGGTCAGCGCGCCGAGTCCCAGCATCAACGGGATCTCCAGCGCCGCGCACAGCCCGAGGATGAAACCGGCGTCCGAGGGGGCGCCGCCCAACTCCCCGCCGATGAACAGCGGCAGCGCCTGGACGCCGAGGGTCAGGGGGCACTGCAGCATGGTGAAGGCGGCCACCGTCAGCGCCAGCGCCCACCGCGACCCCGCGGGCCCCGCTCGACCCTCGTCGTGGTTTCCCGCCGCCACCACGGCTGGCGCGGCCACCTCGTCCAGCCGGAGCGCCGCCACCAGGGCCGCCACCGCGTACATCGCGGCCGCGAACCCGTAGACCAGCCGGAAGCCGCCCATCCGCAGCAGGAACGCCGCGAGCGGCGGGCCGGCCACCCAGGCCAGCGAGAAGATGGTGCGCATCGTGCTGATGCCCATGGCGGCCCGGCCAGGCGTGTCCCGTTCGAGGACCTGACGGGCGTAGGCGAACGACTGCGGGAACAACGACCCGGCCAGCGCCGTCGCGGTCACCGTCAACCCCAGCAGGATCCAGTAGTCGCGCACGAACGCGGTGACGCCGGCGCCGAGCACTCCGGCCAGGGCCGCGCCGATGAGCAGGTTGCGGCGGATCGGCCGCCGGTCGGACAGTCGCCCGAGCAGGGTGGCGACGAGGACGGCCGACGTCGGGGCGGCGATCAGGAAGACGGTGACGCGCAGGGGGCCGGCGTGCACCGCGGTGCTCAGGAACAGCGACATGAAGGGCATCACCACCGCGGTGGAGACGCCGACGGTCAGGAAGACCAGCCCCAGCGGGAGCAGCCCGCGACTGACCGGCCGCGCCGTGGGCGGCCTGGTGTCCAGGGCCATGCGCCGCACTGTACCGAGCGCACCAGGGCAGCCTCGAGCGAGTTCCCGAGCCGGATCAACTTCTGCCCGCGGCTGCCGGTCGGGCGTTCAGTCGGCGGTGACCGGGTCGCCGACGCGGATCTCGCCGCTGGTCACGGGGATGAGCCGGACTCCGAACCAGGTACGCCCGTCGGCCTTGCGGTGGCGGGCCAGGGTGCGGATGGGCTCCTTGCCGGTGCGGAGGGTGTCCGGGTCGATCAGGGTCAGTTGGCAGCGGTCGCAGCGTTCGGCGAAGCGGAAGCCGACCTCGCCGATGCGCAAGTAGGCCCAGTTGTCCTCGGCGAAGGGCTCGATCGGCCCGTCGATCACCACGTTGGGCCGAAACCGCGCCATCGGCAGGGCCGGCGGGGCCTGCTCTCCGCGCTCGGTGGCGCCCTCGGCGATCCATTCGTCGAGCCGGCGGAGAGAGGGCAGCGTGGTGGCGAGGAGCGGACCGGCGTCGGAGAGGTTCAGCGGGTCGCCGGGACGCCCTCCGTGGTTGGCCGCGACCGGCCGGCGGCGGGGGTCGTCCAGCCAGGCGAGCCGTAGCGGCCGCTGGAACTGGGCGGACAGCCAGTCGTGGGCCTCGTCGCCGGCGAGGCGCACGGTGTCCAGCCGGGTGACGGCGGTGGCGACCGGCGGCCCGTCCGCCGGTTCGGCGACGGTGAGGGTCGAGCTGTCCCGCCCGGTGAGGGTGATCGCCCCGGCGGTCGGCGCGGCGGTGACGCCGAGCATGCGGTGCTCGTCGCGCGCGGTCAGGAAACCGCCGTCGGGGGTGAGAGCAAGCCAGCGCCGGTCGTGGCGCAGCCCCCAGGGCTCGACCGTGGCCTGGTCGACCTCGACACCGCCGAGGGATTTGACGGGATACAGGTGTACGGCGGTGAGGCGCATGATCTCGACCGTAGGCGACCGGCGCGGGCGGCGGGACGCCCGATATGTCGAAGGGGTTTTATGGAGGTGGCGCGTGAAAACCTTC
>NZ_JBSGJR010000034.1:0-4336 GCF_053605645.1 Micromonospora sp. NPDC003776 | reverse complement strand
GCGGCCCGCGGCCCCCCCGAAATGTCGCCGGGGTGGCCGGCCGCGGCCCCGACAACCCCTTCACCTGCCCATCAGGGCCTGGTTACTTGCCGCCACCAGCGCGGAAAGCCAGCCAGGCGTCGCTCATCCGGTCGGCCTGGCCGGCGGTGAACATGTTCATGCAGGAGTCCTGCGTGTAGTCCATGAAGTTGTGGATCGGGTCCAGCCCGGGCGCCGTGCAGGTGTCCGCGCCCACCGGGCAGTTGAACTGCGGCGCGGCCTCCCGGGGAGTGTCCGCGACGTAGTCGCCGGAGGCGGAGCAGCCGTGCGCGAAGGTGTGCTCCAGCATCAGCCAGTGCCCGACCTCGTGCGTCAGCGTGTCACCGAGGGCGTACTTGCCCGCCGTTCCGCCCGGCATCGACTCGTCGAGCATCACCACGCCGTCGATGTAGTCCCGGCCGTTGTTGTAGCCCTTCGGGAAGTACGCCCAGCCGAGGAGGCCGCCGCCGATGTTGGCCGCGTACACGTTGAGGGTGCGGGCGTCGCCGGTGTACAGCGCCTTCTTCATGTCCCGCTCGTTCTTGCCCGGCACGACCGTGTACCAGGCACTGTTCACCGTCCACGTGGTGTCGACGAGCGAGAAGCGGAACGGCGTGTCGGACGCGTCCGGGGCCGTGCGGCCCGCGTACGAGTCGTTCAGCACCGTCATCTGCGCGTCGATCAGCGTGTTCCACCGGTTCTTCTCCGCCGCGCTGAGGGCGTGGTCGGAGACCATGTGGAAGACCGTGGGGATGGTGACGCTGCCGTTGGGCAGGCGCGGGGAATCCTTGATCACGCCGTAGGCGTTTGCCTCGTTCTTCGAGTACAGCTCCGGCTCCTGGGCGGTGGCGCCCTCGGCCACGCGCGCCGCGCTGTGCCCGGCGGCGCCCGGCGCGCACGCCGTGACGCCCGCGGAGGCGGTCGCCGGCGCGGCCGTGGCCACCCCGGCCGAGGTGCCACCGGTCGCCACGAACGTCGCCGCGGTGGCGGTCAGGACCGCCAGTTGGAAGGTTGGTCTTTTGCGCATCATTGCACCTTTCACACATGGGAGATGTCGCGGCGTGAGACGCGACGAGCAGGTCGCCGCGTCGATGCATCGACACCTTCGTTTCGCTATCAGACCACGTCACGCGCCTCGACAGAAGACCATGGGAACCGCCCTCAGCTCGGCCTTTCGGTCGGTGGTGGTCAGGCGGGCCGCCGGGGCACACCCGCGGCGGCCACGCTCCGCCCGACCGACCCGAGTCACGCTCGCGTCACCGCGCTCAGGACAGTTCGGACACGAGTTCGGCGACGTCGTCCGCGCACCCGTAGGAGAGGGTGACGCCGGCGCCGCCGTGGCCGTAGCAGTGCACCACCGGGCCGTGCCCGGTGAGCTCGGTCTCCAGCCGTACGGCCGGGCGTCCCGGACGCAGGCCCACCCGGTGGCCGAGGACCCGGGCCCCCTCGATCGCCGGCACCAGCGCCGTGCAGCGTTCCAGGATGTCCGCAGCCGTCGGCGCTCGGACGGTCAGCTCCTCGTCGCCCTCCTCGGCCGTGCCGCCGAGCAGCACCGTGTCACCGCGGGGCACCACGTAGCTCAGGCGCGCGGGATCGTTCTGGTCGAGCCGCCACTCGGTCAGGCCGAACTGGGCCACGACGACCACCTGCCCGCGTACTGGGCTGAGTGACTGATCGCCGACCAGCTCGCGGGCGCCCAGCCCGGTGCAGTTCACCACGACGTCGACGCCCTCGAAGGCCTCGGCCAGCGCACCCACGTACCCGCTCCGGAGGGCGACCTTCGCCGCCGTCAGCCTCCCGTGTAGCCAGGGCAGGTGCACCGCCATGTCGACCACCGGCACGCTCAGTTCGTATCCGTCGGCGTACCCGTCGGGCAGCCGTTCGGCGGCGACCCGGCCCAGCTCCGGGACCGCCGCCCGCCACCACGGGTCCGGGGTGTGCCGGCGGAACAGCTCCTGCCCGACGCGCATGCGCACCCCGGCGGAGGCATCGCCGGTGAGGCCGCGCAGCACCCGGTAGGTGGCCGCCGACCAGCGGGTCACGGCCGCCTCCGGGTACGCGCGGTACGGGTACCAGAGGGCGGCGGCGACCGACGACGTGGTGGCGTCTCCGGTCGCCGCAGCGACCACGTCGACCTCGTGCCCGCGCTCCGCCAGCCGCAGCGCGCTGGTCAACCCCACCACACCGGCACCGACCACCCTGACCCTCATGGCTGAAGATCAGACCACATCGCCCGGGCTGGTCGGCGGCCCCGGGTGGCGGGATGCGTGCACCGACCGGCGGACGCCGGCTACGGCTTGCGCGCCACCCCGGCCCAGTAGTACGCGGCGTAGGGGTCGGCGGGCGCCTCGCCGTCGGGCCGCCAGGCCATCACCGGCGCCAGACCCGGCTCGATGAGCTCCCAGCCGTCGAAGAACCGTTCGATCTCGTCCCGGGTACGCGGCACCAGCGTCATGCCCCCGTGGGTGGCCGCCGCGACCGCGGCGCCCATCTCCTGCGGGTTGAAGTCCTGGGTGGGGTGGCTGATCGCGAGGTAGCTGCCGGACGGCAGCGCGTCCATCAGGGCGCGCAGGCGGGCCGCCGGGGCGTCGTCGTCGCCGAGCAGCATGAGCACGGCGATCAGGGTGAGCGCCACCGGCTGGCTGAGGTCGAGGGTGTCCACCAGGGTGGCATCCGCGAGAATCGCCTCCGGCGTGCGGAGGTCGGCGTGGATGTAGCTGCTGCGCCCCTCCGGCGTGCTGATCATCAGGGCGCGGGCGTGGGCCAGCACGATGGGATCGTTGTCGACGTAGACCACCCGGGTCTCGGGCGCGATCGACTGGGCGATCTCGTGCAGGTTCGGGCGGGTGGGGATGCCGGTGCCGATGTCCAGGAACTGCCGGATGCCCCGGTCGGCGACGAGGTGACGGGCGACCCGGTGCACGAAGCGGCGGTTCTCCGACGCCATCTGCCGCAGGGTCGGGATCGCGTTGATCATCGCCTCGCCCATGGCCCGGTCGACCGCGAAGTTGTCCTTGCCGCCGAGCCACCAGTCGTAGACCCGGGCGGAGTGGGGGACGGTGGTGTCCACGGTCGGCGGACCGACCTCCTCGGTCTGCGCACCACTACCCGACACCGCGGTCTCCCTTCGACGGCCCACCGATCGGTCCACGATAGACGCTGCCGATGTCGCCCGTGGCCCGAGGGAGACGCGGCGCGCGACCCGCGCCGCTGTCCGCCCGCTCACCCGCAGTCGGAGGGGGATCGCTCGCTCGCCGGTGCGGTCGGTGCCGGGTGGCCGGCTGTGCGTCGGACGGTCCGGCGCCGCCAGGGAGCGGCCAGCAGCAGGACGGCCAGCACGACGGCGCCACCGGCCCAGAGAGCGGTCCGCAGGGAGTGGGTCGACGAGCCCGCCGCCGTCGGATGTACGCCCTGCACCTGGGCCACCGGACGGTCCTGCTTCTTCTCGTCGGGCGTGACCAGGCGGCCGACCGACGCGTCGTGGGGGAGGGCGAAGCCCCAGTCCAGCAGGGCCGCCGCCTCGCCGAAACTGCCCAGCGGCGCGGTCTCCGCGCCGAGCAGGGTCACGGCGAGGCGCCGGCCGTTGCGTTCGGCCACTCCCACGTACGTCTGTCGGGCCAGGTCGGTGAAGCCCGTCTTCCCGCCGATCGTGCCGGGGTAGCGGTCCAGCAGGGTGTTGTCATGGGTGATGGAGAACCCGGGCGTTCCCGGCGCGGCCGGTATCTCGGCCGCCCGGGTGGCGATGTACCGCCGGAAGTCCGCGCGGGCGTAGGTGGCGCGCGCGATCAGCGCCAGGTCGTACGCGCTGGTGTACTGGCCCGGTCCGTCGAGGCCGGACGGTGTCGCGGCATGGGTCTGGTTCGCGCCCAGTCGCTGCGCCTCCTCGTTCATCGCCTGGACGCCGCCCTGCCGCCCGGCGGTGCCGCCGCCGACCCGGGCCAGTACGTTGGCCGCGTCGTTCCCCGACCGGAGCAGCAGTCCCAGCCACAGGCTCTCCACCGAGTAGTGGCCGCCCTCGACCACCCCCATCCGTGAGCTGGCCGGGTCGAGGTCCTGCAGGTCCCCCCGGGTCACCTCGACGACCTGCGCCGGGTCGAGGTGGGGCATCAGCGCCGCGGCCAGCAGCATCTTCTGCACGCTGGCCGGCGTGCGGCGCTCGTGCGGGCCGCATCCACCCAGCACCGCGCCGCTGTCGAGGTCCGCCACGAGCCACGAGGTGGCGGTAACCGCCGGCGCCGGGGGGGCGGCCGCGGGGCTGGGGGGGCCCCGCGGCGCCCGGCGGTGCCCGCCGCCGGCCCGGTCCGCGGCCCCGCCCCGC
>NZ_JBSGJR010000033.1:0-26226 GCF_053605645.1 Micromonospora sp. NPDC003776 | reverse complement strand
GCTCACCGGCCGGCGGACGGCAGACCGGGACGCTGGTCCGCCGGCAGGGCTGAGCCCCCCAGGCACGGTGCGGCGTCCGCGGCGGACCCGCGCCGTCGGAGCCACGTCAGACCGGTGACGGAGGCTCCTGCCGGTCGGGATGCGCGCAGGGGGCATGCATCCCGGCCGGCTCCGCCGCACCTGGCGTTCGCCGCACGGTCGTGGATGATCCGTCCACCACTAGCCGACGGCCTGAAACGCCGCTAGCGTCTAGCCATGGCGCGGGGTTTTCCCGGGCCAGCCGGACAGCCCGGACCTGCGACCTCGCGCACGGGGCCCGCATCCGACCCCGTGTCCCACCGGGCACCGGACGTGGCGGAACTCGGGTGGCCGGGTGCCCATCCGCGGAGCAGGCCTGTGACCACTCGCCGTACCCCCGTCGGTGCCGACCAGACCCCGGCCGCGACTGCCACGACCCGCCGGACCACCCGGAGCCGCCGCGCGGCTGCCGCGTCGGCCGGCACCGAGGAGCCCCGACCAGCCGGCCCGGCGTTCGTCCTGGACACCTCGGTCCTCCTCTCCGATCCCGCGGCGTTCCACCGCTTCGCCGAGCACGAGGTGGTGCTGCCGCTGGTGGTCATCTCCGAGCTGGAGGGGAAGCGGCACCATCCCGAACTCGGCTGGTTCGCCCGGCAGTCGCTGCGCATGCTGGACGAACTGCGGGTGCGGCACGGCCGGCTGGACCGGCCGGTGCCCGCCAACGAGCAGGGCGGCACCCTGCGGGTGGAGCTGAACCACACCGACGACGGTGTGCTGCCGGCCGGCTTCCGGACCGACTCGAACGATGCCCGGATCCTCTCGGTGGCGCTCAACCTCGCCGCCGAGGGGCGCGAGGTCACCCTGGTCAGCAAGGACATGCCGCTGCGGGTCAAGGCGGCCTCGGTCGGCCTGCGGGCCGACGAGTACCGGCACGACCAGGCCAGCGACCCGACCTGGACCGGGATGGCGGAGCTGGAGCTGGGTGAGGAGGAGATCTCCCGGCTGTACGCGGGCGAGACGCTGGACCTGGACGGCGCGGCCGGGCTGCCCTGCCACACCGGTCTGGTGCTGCACTCCGGGCGCGGCTCGGCGCTCGGGCGGGTGCTGCCGGACAAGACCGTACGGCTGGTCCGGGGCGACCGGGAGGCGTTCGGCGTGCACGGGCGCTCGGCCGAGCAGCGGGTGGCGCTCGACCTGCTGCTGGACGAGTCGATCGGCATCGTGTCGCTGGGCGGCCGGGCCGGCACCGGCAAGTCCGCCCTCGCGCTCTGCGCCGGCCTGGAGGCGGTGATGGAGCGGCGCCGGCACAAGAAGGTGATCGTCTTCCGGCCGCTGTACGCGGTCGGCGGCCAGGAGCTGGGCTACCTGCCGGGCTCCGAGACGGAGAAGATGTCGCCCTGGGCCCAGGCGGTGTTCGACACGCTCGGCGCGGTGGTGCACGAGAACGTGCTGGAGGAGGTCACCTCCCGCGGCCTGCTCGAGGTGCTGCCGTTGACCCACATCCGGGGGCGGAGCCTGCACGACGCCTTCGTGATCGTCGACGAGGCGCAGTCGCTGGAGCGCGGCGTGCTCCTCACCGTGCTGTCCCGGATCGGGCAGGGTTCACGGGTGGTGCTCACCCACGACGTGGCGCAGCGGGACAACCTCCGGGTGGGGCGGCACGACGGGGTGACCGCGGTGATCGAGGCGCTGAAGGGTCATCCCCTCTTCGCGCACGTCACCCTCAGCCGTTCGGAGCGTTCTCCGATCGCCGCAATGGTCACGGATCTGCTGGAGGACATCCCGCTCTGAAGCGCCCCTTTGGCCGGGTTTAAGGGCTTTCATTTTGTGGCGCAGGTCACAAAATGCCCTCTTGGTTTCCCATCAGCCTCACTGTGCGCAATGGTGTCCATCGAGCGACTCCGACAACTCCAGCATCGGCGCGGCTTAGCCCGCGCCAACGATCTGGATCACTGACACCGGTGCGTCGGCAGCGACCGCGGGGTCGGGGCGCTCGCGACGCCGGCGTGGCGAACGACGGGCCACGCGTCGCGTCGTGTCCTTGCCCCCGACGAAGGGACCACTTCGTGAGTCGGCTGTGGAGCCGGTTCGGCGCCCGTACGGCCGCTGTCGCGCTGCTCTCCGTGGGCGTTGCCGGTGGCTTCTACCTGGGCGAAGACCGACAGACCCAGCAGCAGGGCCTGACCGCGCAGGTCGGCCTTCAGGTCGACCAGGCGGAGTACGCGTACCAGCGCGACCGGCAGGCCGACCACCGGTTGGACTCCGCCAAGCAGCGGGCCGCCGAGTACCAGGCGAAGCTGCGCGCCGCCGAGGCGGCCAAGGAGGCCGCCGAGCGGGCCAAGGAGGCCGAGGCCGCCGCGGCGTCCCGGAAGAAGGCGCGCGACGCGGCGGCGGCCGCCGTGACCAAGCCGTATGACGGGCCGATCCCGAGCTCCTGCGAGGAGTACAGCGGCAACCGGAAGATCGGTTGCGCCATCATGCTGGACGAGGGTTTCGGCATCGACCAGTTCCCCTGTCTGGACAAGCTCTGGACCAAGGAGAGCGGCTGGAACCACAAGGCCTACAACGAGTCGTCCGGGGCGTACGGGATCCCGCAGGCGCTCCCGGGCAGCAAGATGGGGTCGGTCGCGGATGACTGGAGGACCAACCCGGCCACCCAGATCAAGTGGGGCCTCGGCTACATCGAGGGCCGGTACGACGACCCGTGCGGCGCCTGGCAGCACTCGCAGAGCACCGGCTGGTACTGATCCGACGCTGAGGACGGCGGGATGTGCGGGGATCCGCGCATCCCGCCGTCGCCGTCTCCGGGCGTGCCGCGTCGCCCGGGTGGCGGTGGACCCGGATTGCTGATAGCTGTTGGTACGTGACCTGGCGCGGCGGCCCTGCGGGCGACGACCCCCGACGGTTCGGCACCGAGGCGTTCTACGCCTCGCTCGGCCGGGCCTTCGTGGCGATGTGCGCCGTCGTGCCGGTGCTTTTCCTCATCGAGGCGCTCGACGTCGGCCTGCACGCCAACCTCGACGTCACCGCCGGGATCATCCCGCGCCGGATCCAGGGCCTCGACGGGGTCGTCTTCTCGCCGTTCCTGCACGCCGGCTGGAACCACCTCTACAGCAACAGCATCCCGCTGATCCTGCTCGGGACGTTCGTGCTGGCCGCCGGCACCCGCCGGTTCCTCTGGTCGACCATGTTGATCATCCTGGTCAGTGGGCTGGGCGTGTGGTTCACCGGCTCGCCCAACTCGGTGGTGGTCGGCGCCAGCGGCGTCATCTTCGGCTACCTCGGCATTTTGCTCACCCGGGGTGTGGTCGAGCGGAGCTGGTGGAACTTCGCCGTGGTGCTGCTGGTCGGTCTGCTCTACGGCTGGCAGTTGCTCGGCATCCTTCCCACCGACGAGCGCATCTCCTGGCAGGGGCACCTGTTCGGGCTGCTGGGCGGGGTCGTCGCGGCGATCCTGTTCCGGCGCCGCCGGAGCGAGCTGCCGGACCTCGAGCGCCCGGAGTCGCCCACCGTCACCATGCCCCGGCCGGGCGTCGACGCGTAGGCGGGATGTGCTTGCCCGGGGGCAGCCCGGGGCCTACCGTCGGGATCAACACGCGTTGATCCATTGGCGAAAGTGACGGTACGCCATGCGCGAGGTCGATGTCGCCGTGATCGGGGCCGGTCCGACCGGTCTCTTCGCCGCCTACTACGCCGGCTTCCGCGGGCTCTCCGTGGCCGTGGTCGACGCGCTGCCCGAGCCGGGCGGGCAGGTGACCGCCATGTACCCGGAGAAGCTCATCCTCGACGTCGCCGGATTCCCGGCGATCAAGGGGCGGGACCTCGTGGCGAACCTGGTCGCCCAGGCCGCGCCCTTCCACCCCGAGTACCTGCTCGGCACCCGGGCGGAGAAGCTCTCCCACGTCGACGGGCGGCCCGTGCTCGGCCTGGCCGGGGGTGAGCAGCTCGGCTGCGGGGCGGTGGTGATCACCGGCGGGCTGGGCAGCTTCACGCCCCGGCCGCTGCCGGTGGCCGACAGCTTCCTGGGTGCCGGGATCGTCTATTTCGTACCGCAGCCGGCGGAGCTGGCCGGCCGGGACGTGCTGATCGTCGGCGGGGGCGACTCGGCGTTCGACTGGGCGGTCACGCTGGCCCCGATCGCCCGCTCGGTGACGCTGGTGCACCGGCGGGAGAAGTTCCGGGCGCACGCGTCGACCGTGGCGCGGGTGCAGGCCCTGCCGGTCCGGGTGGTGGTCAACGCCGAGGTGGCCCGGCTGCACGGCGAGGACCGGGTGACCGGCGCCGAGATCGCCGTACGCGGCGGCGTGGTGCAGACGCTGCCGGTGGACACGGTGGTCGCCGCCCTCGGCTTCACCGCCGACCTGGGACCGCTCGCCGAGTGGGGGCTGACGCTGGACCGCCGACACATCATGGTGGACAGCGCGATGGCCACCAACCTGCCCCGGGTCTTCGCAGCCGGCGACATCACCGAATATCCGGGCAAGGTCCGGCTGATCGCCACCGGGTTCGGCGAGGCGGCGACGGCGGTGAACAACGCGGCGGTCGCCATCGACCCGGCAGCCCACCTGTTCCCGGGCCACTCCTCGGACGGCAGCTGAGCGTCCGGCTCAGGCGGCGGGCAGGCCGACCAGGTCGGCCATCAGTCCCGTCTGGTGGTCGAAGTACTCGTCCCGGTGCGGCAGCATCCCGTTGGTCCGGCCGAAGAGCTCGAAGCTGATCAGGCCGAACAGCTGGGTCCAGCCGGCCAGGCCCCGGGCCAGCAACCCCGGCGGCAGGTCGAGGGAGAGCAGCGTGCCGAGGTCGGCCACGTCGGACCGCAGCCGCTCGGGCAGTTCCTCGTCGGGTGGGTCGAGCCGGCCGGCGGCGACGCCGTCGCGGAGGATACCGACCAGGGTCAGCGGGGGGCGGCTCGCCGGCGCGACGGTGTCCTCCGGGGCCGCGTAGCCGGGCACCGGGCTGCCGTAGAGCAGGGCGTACTCGGCGGGGTGGGCGAGCGCCCAGGTCCGGGCGGCCCGGCAGGCGGCGTGCCAGCGCCCCCGCAGGTCGGCCCGGTCGACCCCGGCGTCCGCCGCCTCGACGGCGTCGCCGAGCGCCTCGTACGCGTCGAGGATCAGCGCGGTGAGCAGGTCGTCCCGGCTGGGGAAGTAGCGGTAGATCGCCGACGAGACCATGCCCATGTCCCGGGCGACGGCCCGCAGGGAGAGGTTGGCGCCGTCCGTGGCGAGGTGGCGGCGGGCCACCGACTTGATCTCGTCGATCATGCCGGCGCGGACCCGGGCGCGGAGCGAGGGAGCGACCATGCCTTCACTCTGCCACGCCTGAGAGCGCCAATCAAAACCGAGAGCAGTGCTCTTGACGGAAGGGTGGCGCTGAGGCATGCTCTGTTGTGAGAGCGATGCTCTCTAAACGGATCTCTGCTTCGAAGGATGGCCCCCATGGCCCTGCACGTGATCGTCGGCGCCGGCCCGGTCGGCACCGCCACCGCGCGTCTCCTCGCCGAGCGCGGCGACCGGGTGCGGATGGTGACCCGCCGCGGCACCGGCCCCGCGCACCCGGCGATCGAGCGGATCGCCGCCGACGCCGCCGACACCGAGCGGCTCACCGCGCTGACCGAGGGCGCCGTGGCCCTGCACAACTGCGCCAACCCCGCGTACCACCGGTGGCCGGTGGACTGGCCGCCGCTGGCCGCCGCGCTGCTCACCGCCGCCGAACGGACCGGCGCGGTGCTCGCGACCGTCGGCAACCTCTACGGGTACGGGCCGGTCGACGGCCCGATGACCGAGCAGACCCCGCTCGCCGCCACTGGCACCAAGGGCCGGGTACGCAACCGGATGTGGGCCGACGCGCTCGCCGCCCACCGGGCCGGCCGGGTCCGGGTCACCGAGGTCCGCGGCTCCGACTACGTGGGCGTCGGCGGCACCTCGTTGGCCATGATGGTGCTGCCCCGGGTGCTCGCCGGACAGCGGGTGTTCCTGCCGGTCGACTGGGACGCCCCGCACACCTGGACGTACATCCCGGACGTCGCCCGTACCCTGGTTGCCGCCGCGACCGACGAACGGGCCTGGGGGCGGCCCTGGCACGTGCCCAGCGGGCCCGCCGTGCCGATGCGCGACCTGGCCACCCGCGCGGCGGCCCTGGTCGGGGCGCCCGCGCCGAAGCTGACCCGGATGCCCTACCCGGTGCTCTGGCTCGGTGGCCTGGCCAACCCGATGGCCCGTGAGCTGCGGGAGACCGCCTATCAGTTCGACCGCCCGTTCGTGATGGACTCGACCGCGGCCACCGCCGCCCTCGGCGTCGAGCCGACCCCGTTGGAGCAGGTGGTCAAGGAGATCGTGACCGGGCTGCGCGGCTGACCGGTGGTGCGGAAGGGGCCCCTGCCGTACAGCAGGAGCCCCTTCCTCATCGGCGCCCGGGCGGACCGAGCGCGGCGATCAGCACCGCGACCAGGGTCAGGGCCGCGCCCAGCAGGGTGGCCGGCCCGGGGTGCGAGGCCTTGGTGGGCAGCAGCAGGTCCAGCAGGACCGCCCCGACGATCTGCCCGGCGATGGTCGCCAGGCCGAGCAGCAGCACCCCGGTGAAGCGGACGATGGCGGCGGCCACCGCGATGAACACGATGCCGATCGGGCCGCCCAGGTAGAGCCAGGGCTCACTCGGCAGGCCGCCGGCCGGGCGGCCGCGGACCGCCACCTCCACCGCCCAGGTGAGCAGCAGCGCCGCCGTGCCGACGGTGAAGTTGACCAGGGTGGCGGTCATGGCGCTGGTGGCCGCCGCCCGGACCCGGCCGTTCACCGCCTGCTGCCAGGCGATGCCCACCCCGGCCGCCAGTGGCAGCAGGGCCAGCGCGAGGGCCGCCGGATCGCCGAGGCGGTCGCCCACGGCCAGCACCACCGCGACCACGGTGAGCACCGCGCCGACCAGCCGGTTCGGGGTGACCGGCTGGCGTCCGGTCGGGCCGATCCCGGCCCGGTCCACCAGCAGGCTGCTGCCGGACTGCCCGGCCACCACGGCGACCGTGAACACCGCCACACCCAGGGTGCCGATGGTCAGCCCCTGGGTGGCGACCAGGAAGGCGCCGCACACCCCGCCGAGGCACTGCCACGGCCGGAGCGAGCCGTCCCGCAGCGCCGACCGGAGGGCGGCCAGGCCCCGCCGGCCACCGGGGGTGGCGGGGACCAGCACCAGCAGGATCAGCAGGCCCAGACCGAACGAGACCACCGCGGCGGCGATGCCGTCGGCCAGGCGTACGCCGAGTTCGCCGTTGATCCGGGACTGCACGGCCACCGCCAACCCCGAGGCGGTGGCCAGCCCGACGCCGGCGATCCGCCGCGTGGCCGGCAGCGTGGGGGGCGCCGCCGTCCCGGTCGCGCTCACTCCTGTTCGGCCAGGGGCCGGCCGTCGAAGTCGACCGCCGAGTAGAGGGCGAGCTTCTCCAGCCGGTGGTACGAGTCGATCACCCGGATCGTGCCGCTCTTGGAGCGCATCACGATCGACTGGGTGTACGCCCCGCCTGCCCGGTAGCGCACGCCGCGCAGCAGGTCACCGGAGGTGACGCCGGTGGCCACGAAGAAGCAGTTGTCCCCGGTGACCAGGTCGTCGGTGAACAGCACCCGGTCCAGGTCGTGGCCGGCGGCGAGCGCCTTCTCCCGCTCCTCGGCGTCCTTCGGCCAGAGCTTGGCCTGCATCATCCCGCCCATGCACTTGAGCGCGCAGGCCGCGGTGATGCCCTCCGGGGTGCCGCCGATGCCCATCAGCACGTCGACGTCGGACTCGCCCCGGGCCGCCGCGATGGCGCCGGCGATGTCGCCGTCGGAGATGAACCGGATGCCCGCCCCGGTACGCCGGATCTGCTTCACCAGGTCGTTGTGGCGCGGCCGGTCCAGCACACACACCGTCACCTCGGCGGTGTCGCTGCCCTTGACCCTGGCGATCCGCTGGATGTTCTCGGCCACCCCGGCGTTGATGTCGACCACGTCGGCGTACATCGGGCCGACGGCCAGCTTCTCCATGTAGAAGACCGCGCTCGGGTCGAACATCGCGCCGCGCTCGGCCACCGCGAGCACCGCGAGGGCGTTCGGCATGCCCTTGCTCATCAGGGTCGTGCCGTCGATCGGGTCGACCGCGACGTCCACCTCGGGTCCGGTCCCGTCGCCGACCTCCTCGCCGTTGAAGAGCATCGGGGCGTTGTCCTTCTCGCCCTCGCCGATCACCACGACGCCCTTCATCGGGATCGAGTTGATCAGCTTGCGCATGGCGTCGACGGCGGCACCGTCGCCGCCCTCCTTGTCGCCCCGGCCGACCCAGCGGCCGGCCGCCATCGCCGCGGCCTCGGTCACCCGGACCAGGTCGAGGGCGAGGTTACGGTCGAGATTCTGCGGCGTCCGCGTCCTGGTGGTTGTCATGACGGCTTCCTCCTCGCGACGTTGCGGGGTGGACCGGCGGTGAACGGCCGTGGCCGCCGCCGGTTTTGTCGCTGATCCTCACACGATCTCAGGTTCGGCGCGGGAGCGGGGCGGAGGAGGCCAGGATCACGTCACCTGGACGGCTGCGAGAATGGCCGGGTGGAACCCGCACAGCCTGCCGATCGCGTACCGACCGACGCCACCCCGCCGGACGGCCAGCCGCCGGTCGGGCCGACCCCCGGACCGGCCCCGGAGGCCGCCGAACCGGCCCTGGTCGAGTCGCCGGCCGGGCCCGCGCCGCTGGCCGACGCGGGCGTACCGGCCCTGGTCGAGCCGGTCGGGGGCCCGGCCCGGGGCGGCGCCAGCAGTCACCCGGCCGTCGCCGGCGACCAGCCCGCCCCGCCCGCCCGCAAGGAGAAGGCGCGCTCGGAGCGGTCGCCCCGGGACATGGCCCTGTCGCTGCTGGTGCTGCTGGTGCCGATCGTGCTGCTGCTCGCCTTCTACCGGGGCTTCCTCGGTGGGGACCAGCCGACCACGGTCGACCCGAACCCCGCCGTCGAGCAGGCCCGGGCGGCCGGCGCCTTCCCGGTCAGCCGGCCCGAGGGGCTCGACAAGGGCTGGCGTACGGTCAACGCCCGCTACCAGGCGCAGCCGGGGGGCGCGACGCTGCGGATCGGCTACGTGACCCCGGAGGGCCGGGGGGCGCAACTGGTGGAGAGCAACGTGCCCGCCGAGCGGCTGCTGCCGGCCGAGCTGAAGGAGGGCCAGCCGCAGGGGCCGGTCGACCTGCGGGGCGGGAGCTGGCAGCGCTACACCGCGCGGGGCAACGAGCAGGCCCTCGTCCTGCTGGAGCCGAACCGGACGGTGATCGTGGTCGGCGACGCCGGCGAGAACGAGCTGCGGCAGCTGGCGACCGCGCTGCGCTGACCCGTCGGGCCGCTTCCGGTGCCCCCGGTCATCGGACCGGTCCGCTAGGCTGCCCGGACCTGACGGATCCGGCACACGTGCCGTGTCGGGACAGCTCACCGGAAAGAGAAACAACGTGAACATTCGACGGTGGAGCGTCGGCGTCCTCGCCGCCGCCCTGTTCGTGCCCGGTCTGGCCGCGTGCAAGACCGAGGCCGACTCGCCGACCGCCGAGAGCAAGTCCGCCGCCCCGGCGGCCCCCGCGGACCCGAAGGAGGCGCTGCTGGCCTCCACCAAGGAGATCCAGCAGGGCAACTTCAGCTTCACCATCAAGGGTGGCGAGCTCAACGGCGAGGGCAAGGTGCACAAGCCGTCCAAGAGCGCCGAGATGAAGTTGTCCAGCCCGGCCAGCTCCGCGGACGACATGTCGATGAACATGCACCTCGTCTTCATCGACGCCGACAGCTGGGTCAAGATGGAGTTCGGTGGCCCGATGGCCGACTCGGTCCCCGCCCTCAAGGCCATGAAGGGCAAGTACCAGCACCTCGACCGCAGCAAGATCAAGGACAGTGACGAGCTGAACTTCGACTTCGCCGACGTCGACCCGGCCGGCAGCGACAAGCTGGTCAACGCCATCACCGACGTCAAGAAGACCGGCGAGGGCACCTACGCCGGCACCATCGACACCACCAAGGCGACCGATGCGGACCTGCTCGACGAGGAGGCCGTCAAGGCGCTCGGGGCGAAGGCCAACGCCGTGCCGTTCACCGCGAAGCTCGACCCGCAGGGCCGGCTGACCGAGTTCACGGTCGAGGTGCCGGCGGCCGGCAGCGCCAAGGCGCAGCAGCTGACCGTCGCGTACACCGACTACGGCACCGTCAGCGCCGTCCAGGCGCCGCCGGCCGGCCAGACCGTCGAGGCGTCCGACCAGGTCTACGAGATGTTCAAGGCCTGATCCGGGCCCGGGTGGGGGCGGGTCGACCGTCCCCACCCGGCGGGCCGGACCGGACAGGGATTGCGGAACGACGCTTCAGGGAACAGAAAAGGGCACGAGCCGACCGGGCCGCCACCGCGGCCGGACGGGCTCGTGCGCCGGAGCCGGTGTGAGGCTGCGGCGCCAGCCTCCGGCACCTCGTGGGCCGGACGACCCACCTGGAGAGTTCTCGTGAAGATTCGACGCTTCAGCGCGGCGGCCTTCGCCGCGGCGCTGCTCATCCCCGGCCTGACGGCCTGCAACGGCACCGGGACCGGCGAGGCGGGGGCCTCCGCGTCCCCCACGGTCTCGGGCAGCATCGCGCCGAGCGGCACGCCGTCCTCCGGCGACGCCAAGCAGGCGCTGCTCGACTCCACCAACGCCATCCGTGAGGGGAACTTCCGGTTCACCATGTCCGGGCCCGGCTCCACCGCCGAGGGGCAGGTGCACGAGCCGAGCCAGAGCGCGGAGATGCGGATGACGATCGGCGACCCGTCCTCGGACGTGATGATGAAGCTGGACGTGATCCATTTCAAGCCGGACAGCTGGGTGAAGCTGGAGCTCGGCGGCAAGGCCGCGAGCAGCATCCCCGGGGTGCAGAAGCTCAACCTTGGCAAGTACCAGCACCTCGACCAGACCCGGATCAAGGGCAACCGGGCGCTCGGCTTCGACTTCGACCAGCTCGACCCGGCGGGCAGTGCCGTGCTGACCCAGGGCGTCACCGAGGTCCGGCAGACCGGCGACGGCACCTACGCGGGCACCGTCGACATTTCGAAGGCGGCTCAGGCCGGCTCGCTCGACCCGGCCGTGATCACCGCGCTCGGCGCCCAGGCGAAGACCGTGCCGTTCACCGCCAAGGTCGACCCGCAGGGCCGGCTCAGCGAGCTGGTGCTGCAGGTGCCGGCCGCCGGGCAGAACGCCGCCCAGGACGTCAAGGTCACCTACTCGGACTACGGCAACGCCACGGCCGCGCAGAAGCCGCCGGCCGACCAGGTCGTCGAGGCGCCGCCGGAGTTCTACAACCTGTTCAACTGAGCGTGCGGGGGCGGGGCGGCGGCGGCCGTCCCGCCCCTTACTGCTCGGCGCGTTCGCGGGCCGCGTCGAATCGGGCCCGCGCTCCGTCCAGCCAGCGCTGGCAGATCCCGGCGAGCTGCTCGCCGCGCTCCCAGAGCGCCAGCGACTCCTCCAGGGAGGTGCCGCCCGCCTCCAGCCGCTCGACCACCTGGGCCAGCTCCGCGCGGGCCTGCTCGTAGCTGAGCCGCTCGTCCTTCTGCTCGTCAGTCATCGATTCCATCCCGTTCAGCCGTCCACGGTTGCGGCGAGTTCACCCTCGGCGAGGCGCACCCGCAGCGGGTCGCCCTTGGCCACCTCCGCCGCCGCGCGGACCACGTGGCCGTCGGCGCGCTGCACGATCGCGTACCCCCGGTCGAGGGTGGCCGCGGGGGAGAGCGCGCGCAGCCGGGCCAGGGTGTGCCGCAGGTCGTCCCCGGCCGCGCCGAGCCGGTGGTCCAGGCAGCGGCCGGCCCGGTCGCGCAGCGCGGTGACCTCGGTGGCCCGCTGGTCCACCATCACCTGCGGGCGGGCCAGCACCGGGCGGGAGCGGAGCAGGTCCAGCCGGTGCGACTCCCGGTCGACCAGGTTGCGCACCGCTCGCTCCAGCCGGGACCGGGCCTGGCCGATCAGCCGGACCTCGTCGCCGAGGTCGGGGACGATCCGCTTCGCCGCGTCGGTCGGGGTGGACGCGCGTACGTCGGCGACATAGTCGAGCAGCGGGGCGTCGGTCTCGTGGCCGATCGCGCTGACCACCGGCGTGCGGCAGGCGAAGACCGCCCGGCAGAGCGCCTCGTCGGAGAAGGGGAGCAGGTCCTCGATGCTGCCGCCACCCCGGGCGATGACGATCACGTCGATCGCCGGGTCGGCGTCGAGCACCTTGAGCGCGTCGACGATCTGCGGCACCGCGCTCGGCCCTTGCACGGCGACGTTCACGGTCCGGAACTCCACCGCCGGCCAGCGCCGCCGCGCGTTGGTGAGCACGTCCCGCTCGGCGGCCGAGGCGCGGCCGGTGATCAGCCCGATCCGGCCGGGCAGGAACGGCGGGCGGCGCTTGCGGGACCGGTCGAAGAGACCCTCGGCGGCGAGCAGCTTCTTGAGCTTCTCCAGCCGGGCCAGCAGCTCGCCCAGCCCCACCTGGCGGATCTCGTCGGCGCGCAGGCTGAGGGTGCCCCGGGCGGCGTAGAACTCGGGCTTGGCGTGCAGCACCACCCGGGCGCCCTCACGCAGCTCCGGGGCGCCCGTGTCGAGCACGTCGCGGTTGGTGGTGACGGTGAGGCTCAGGTCGGCCGAGGGGTCGCGCAGGGTGAGGAAGACGGTGGTGGCCCCTGGGCGGCGGCTGATCTGGGCGACCTGCCCGTCCACCCACACCCAGCCCAGCCGGGCGATCCAGGCGCTGATCTTCTGGCTGACCACCCGGACCGGCCACGGCTCCTCGGACGTGCTCCGCCCCGGCTCGCCGGCGCCCTGCCCCACCTCGCTCACCCGCCCACCCTACGGCCCACCCCTGACGATCAAGAGGTTTGCGTCCGGTGGGGCGGTTTTCCCGACCCAAACCCCTTGATCAACCGGTCGGGCGGGGGCGCGAGGGGGCGGTGCGGCCGGGCCGTGGTGCGCGTCGCGCCCGGTGCCGGGCAAAAACCGGGCACGTACGATGGTTGGGTGACTGAGGCTGAGACCACTCCCCGGACCGGCAAGCGCGTGCTCCTGGCCAAGCCCCGCGGCTACTGCGCGGGCGTGGACCGGGCGGTGCAGACCGTCGAGGAGGCGTTGAAGCTCTACGGCGCCCCGATCTACGTCCGCAAGCAGATCGTGCACAACAAGCACGTCGTGCAGACCCTGGAGGCCAAGGGCGCGATCTTCGTGGAGGAGAACGAGGAGGTGCCCGAGGGCGCCACCGTCATCTTCTCCGCGCACGGTGTCGCCCCCGAGGTCTACGAGCAGGCCAGGGACCGTTCGCTCAGGGCCATCGACGCGACCTGCCCGCTGGTCACCAAGGTGCACCAGGAGGCCCGCCGGTTCGCCGCCGAGGACTACGACATCCTGCTGATCGGCCACGAGGGGCACGAGGAGGTCATCGGCACCGCCGGTGAGGCCCCCGCCCACATCCAGCTGGTGGACGGGCCGGACGGCGTCGACAAGGTCACCGTGCGCGACCCGAACAAGGTCGTCTGGCTCTCACAGACCACCCTCTCGGTCGACGAGACGCTGGAGACCGTCGCCCGGCTCAAGCAGCGGCTGCCGCTGCTCCAGTCGCCGCCCAGCGACGACATCTGCTACGCCACCTCCAACCGGCAGCACGTGGTCAAGGAGATCGCGCCGGACTGCGATGTGGTGATCGTCGTCGGGTCGCGCAACTCCTCCAACTCCGTCCGCCTGGTCGAGGTGGCCCTGGACGCCGGCGCCCGCGCCGGGCACCTGGTCGACTTCGCCCACGAGATCGACGACGCCTGGCTGGCCGACGCGCGTACGGTCGGGGTCACCTCCGGCGCCAGCGTGCCGGACGAACTGGTCCAGCAGGTGCTCGCCCACCTCGCGGAGCGGGGCTTCACCGACGTGGAGGAGATCCTCACCGCCAACGAGCGGTTGACCTTCTCGCTGCCGCAGGAGCTCAAGCGGGACATGAAGGCCGCGGCCGGCCGCCGCTGACGGGCCGGAACGGATCACCCACCCGGCGCGTCCAACCCGCCATGAAGACTCCTCGGACGGTGCTCGTCGCCCTGGTCGCCGCAGCGGCGTTGACCGCCTGCGCCGCCCCGGGCGCCGACCCCGACAGCCCCGGAACGACGGGAGCCGCCCCGATGACCAGCGCGCCCGACCCCGGCCCCACCTCCAACGACCCGTACAACCCGCTCGACCCGAGGCCGCCGCGGGGCGGCGCGGCCAAGCCGGCCGGTCCCAGCACCACCCTGACCGGCACGGTGCAGGCCGGGGTGGAGCCGAACTGCTTCCTGCTCGACGGCAACCTGCTGGTCGGGGCGCCGCGCGGCGCGCTGAAGGACGGCGCGCGGGTGACCGTCACCGGCCATTCCCAGCCGGGCCTGATGACCACCTGCCAGCAGGGCACGCCGTTCGTCGTGGATTCCGTCCGCCCTGCCTGACGGGCGGGCCCGAACGGCATGGAGCCCGTCCCCGGATCGGGGGACGGGCTCCGTGGTCCGATCAGACGGTCAGTTCACCGCGCCGATCGAGACGTTCCCCCGCCCGACGACGGCGCCCTGGTCGGTGACCACGAGCAGCTCACCGAAGAGGCGGCGACCCGGGGACGGCGCCGACTGGGCCGTCACCGACCCGCTCAGGCCGGCCGTCGCGCCGTTGGCCAGTGCCACGGTGGTCGCGTTCGCGTCCAGGCTGCCCAGCGAGGCGGCGTAGAAGACGTCCCGGTAGTCGTACGTCGTGGTGCCGGCGGGCACGGAGTACCCGTCGATGATCACGTCGTACGTGCCGGCAACCGGGTTCGCGATCGACACCGACTCGTCCGAGTCGCCGTCGGCCGACTGGGCCACCCGGACCCCATTGCGCTGGACGACCAGGTCGAGGTCGGCCTTCGGGTCGCTCGGGTTGTTGATCGCCACGTCCAGCCGGGTCGCGCCGGCCGGCACGGTCACCTGGTAGATCTGCCGCTCGCCGTTGGCGATGGTCGGCCGGCTGACCGCCGCGCTGCCCAGCGGGCCGCCCTTGCCACTGACCGTCACCGGACCGAAGGTGTTGGTCAGGCTCCAGGTCACCGGGGTGGCCTGACCGGCGGTGACGGACGGCAGCTCCACCGTCGCCGGGTCGACCTTCACGCCCTGCACCGCGGCGCTCAGCGTGAACGGGTTCTCCAGCAGCGGCGAGGTCCGCCGCGACTCGACCTCGATCTCCCACAGGCCCGGCAGCGGGTTGGCGTAGTCCCGCTCGTCCGCCTTGCAGGTGTTGGCCGGGTTCGTGAAGTTGTTGTAGCAGCCGGTGCTGGCCGTGCTCTCGACCGGCACCCCGTACGGGTTGAACGCGATGAACCGGGTCTGCGAGCCGGCCGCCAGGCCCGACAGGTTGACCTGCAGCGCCGAGGCGCCCGCCGGCACGTTGACGAAGTACGAGGTGAACGCGTTACGGTCCACCGAGCCGGAGGTGCTGAAGCGGTAGTCCGGCGCGGTCACGTTCCGGCCGATGACGATCGTGTTGAGCACCTCGAAGTCGACGCCGGGGGTGGCCGGGTCGTCGACCCGCATGACGGCGCTGTGCACGCCGTACCCGCCGTTGGTCTCCAGCTCGAGCTTGACCGGCTTGTTCAGCGGCAGCACCAGGCTGCGCCGGTAGTCGCGGAACGTGCCGTCGTTACCCAGCAGGCTCACGTCGTGCCGGACGTTCCCGGCCGGACCGGTGGTCCGGGTGAATGTCAGGGTGTAGGTCTTGTCCACGTTGGGCGCCTGACCGCCCTGGCCGACGGCACACGCGTTGTAGACACCGGTACCGGTGCCCGGGGTGGCCAGATAGCCGGAGAGCGCGGAGCAGACCGGCGCGGTGACCGAGTAGTTCCGCAGCTGGAGGTTCTGGCCGGCGAGCAGGTTCCACGCCCCGACCGTGTTGAACATGCCGTTGCCCTGGCCGTGTGCCGGCACGCCCTCGATCCAGGTGGCCGAGGAGTAGATCGCCCGGCGCAGCTCGGCGGGGGAGACCCCGAACCCGTTGGCCTTGGCGGCCGAGAGCAGCAGTGCCGCCGCGCCGGTCGCCTGCGGCGAGGCCATCGAGGTGCCGTTCAGCATCGAGTAGCCCGGCGGCAGCTGGTAGCCGGCCTCCGGCACCGGTCCGCCCGGCTGCCACAGCGGGGTGGTGGAGATCGCCGAGCCGGGGGCGGTGATGTTCGGCTTGAAGCCGCCGTCCTCACGCGGCCCGCGGGAGGAGAAGTTGAACAGCTGGTACGGCGTCCGCGTCGCGGAACCGTAGTTGGCCTGCCAGGTCTCCTTGCTGACCCCGGCGGCCACGCTGACCACGCTGCTCGCCACCGACGGGTCGCCCACGGTGTTGACGCCCGGGCCCGAGTTGCCCGCCGAGATAAACAGCTGCACGCCGTAGTCGTTGATCAGCCGGTCGTAGAGCTGGGCGCGGGCGTTGTTGGCATCGTTGAGCGCCGGCAGGCCGCCGATCGACATGTTGATCACGTCGACGTGCCGGTTGACCACGAGCTCCACCATGCCGTCGGTGAGCGCCGCGTAGGTGCAGCCGCCGCCCCAGCTGCAGGCCCGGGCCGAAACCAGCTTGGCGCCGGGCGCGGCGCCGTCGAACGCGGCGTCGCCGAACATGTCGTTGGCGGCGGTGATGCCGGCCACGTGCGAGCCGTGCTGCGCCTCGACGATGCCGATGTTGACGAAGTCGGCGGTGCCGGGCAGGCCGGCGGGGGTGGTGTCGACGTCCTCGCGGTACTCGACGACGAACGGGGTCCGCTCGGCGATCGGGGTGGCGGGGTTGTCGGTGCCGAAGTGGCCGACGTCGAAGCGCTCCTTGTAGGGGCGCATCACCGGGTCGTCGGTGAAGTCGAGGTTCTGGTTCGTGTCGACCCGGATGTCGTGCGTCTCCGGGTCGTACAGGATGCCGAAGGTGTCGGTCTTGTCGCCGTCCTTGTTGATGTCACCGCCGGGCTCGTCGTTGGCGGTGATGCTCTCCGAGAACCGGTTGATCCGCCAGGTCCCCGCCGGCGCCTTCCAGGTGGTGCCCGCGTAGCTGAAGGTCGGGCCGGTGACCTGGGTGAGCATGGCCCGCCAGGTGCCGTCACCGTCCAGCAGCGGGTCGGTCGCGGTGAACCAGTCGACGATCTTGCGCTCGCCGGTGGAGGTGGTCTGGAGCGCGGGGTTGTCCAGGTCCACACCGGAGTCCATGATGCCGATCGTCACGCCGCGGCCGTCCCACTCGGGGTGGGCCTGCTTGAACGCGACCGCGCTGGTCTCGTTGGTCGGCATGTACGGGTTGGCGGCCGGGGTGTCCGGGCCGGGTGCCGCCGCGGCGGCCTGGGCGCCGCCCTCCGCCGATCCGGTGACCGGCTCGGGCTTCGGCAGCGGGATCGACTCGTTCAGGTCGATGGCCGCCACGCCGGGCAGCTTCGCGGCCTGGAGCACGGCGTCGGTGGGCACGGAAGCGCGGATGTATCCGACTCCGTCCACCTCCTTGGCCACCGTGGCGCCGAGCTTGCGGAGCTGGTCGGCGACGGTGCCGGCCTGGCCCTTCTCCGTGGCGACGATGAGCACCACCCGCTTGTCGCCCTTGGCGCGGGCCTGGGCGAGCAGCTCGTGGTCGTGTGAACCGAGCTTGTCGGCGCCGTGGCCCTTGGGGGCCTTGACGGGAGCCTGGGGTGCCGCGCTGGCGCTGGTGGTGCCGGCCGTCAGCGTGATCGCGCCGGCGGCGACGACCGACGCCGCGAAGCCGGCCGAGACGCGACGCGTCCAGCTGGGAGGTCTGTCCACGTTGTCTTCCTCCGACGAGAAAGGGGGAAGCCCCGGGGGTGCAGGGCGGATGAGATGGATCTTCGATGATCGGCGCGCGACTGTCACTGGCGCGCTGCGAGTTGTGACCTCGTTGTGTCGTGGGCCGAGCAACCCTGTCACAATGCCCCGAACCGTTGCTGCGTGACAACCACTGGCTGGAGCATTGCGGCGCGTCGATCGTCCGCGCCGCTCGGCCGTTCGGCTGACACCGGCCGACGATCGACCTCAGTCGGCGAGCTCGGGCGCCTGCGGCTGGCGGGGCGTGACCTCGACCTGCGCCGGGGCGACCAGTTCCTGGTCGGAGACGCCCAGCTCGGCCAGCTTGCGGGCGCTCACCAGCACCCGCGCCTCCAGCGACCCGACCGCCCGGTTGTACGCGGTGACCGCTCCGCCCAACGAGGCGCCCAGCTTGCCGACGTGGTCGCCCAGGGTGGACAAACGCCCGTACAGCTCCCGGGCCAGCGAGTGCACGGTGGCGGCGTTGCGCGCGAGGGCCTCCTGCCGCCAGGAGTAGGCCACCGTGCGCAGCAGCGCCACCAGGGTGGCCGGCGTCGCCAGCACCACGTTGCGGGCGAAGGCGTGCTCCAGCAGCGTCGGGTCGCGCTGCAACGCCACGTCGAGGAACGGGTCGGCCGGTACGAACAGCACCACGAACTCGGGGGTCTGGTCGAACGCCGCCCAGTAGGACTTGGCGGCGAGCGAGTCCACGTGCGCCCGCAGGTGCCGGGCGTGCGCGTCGAGCTGGCCGTCCCGTCCCCGCTCGTCGCGCGCCTCCATCGCGGTCAGGTACGCGTCGAAGGGCGCCTTCGCGTCCACCACGACCGTCCGGCCGCCGTGCAGTCGGACCACCAGATCGGGACGGACCCCCTGGTGGTCGGTGGCGGCGGTGACCTGCTCGTTGAAGTCGCAGTGCTCCAGCATCCCGGCCGCCTCGACGATCCGGCGCAGCTGGTGCTCGCCCCACCGGCCGCGGACCTGCGGGGCGCGCAGCGCCGCCACCAGCTGCTTGGTCTCGGTGCGCAGCTCGCCGGAGACGGTGCTCATCGCGCGGACCTGCTCGCGCAGCTCGGCGTACGCGTCGACCCGGTCCCGCTCCAGCTCGGCGACCCGCTGCTCGTAGCGGCGGAGGGTGTCGTGCAGGGGCGCCACCGCCCGGGCGACCGCCTCCTGGGACTGCGCGGTCGCCTCGTAGTTGAGCGCCCGCATGGACTGCTCCAGCCGCCCCTCACCGTCTCGGGTGGCGGTCAGCGTGGCCTCCAGCCGGGCGATCTCGGCGGCCGACCGGGACCGGGCGGCCAGCCAGCCGACCGCGGCCCCCGCGGCGAGGCAGAGCACCACCACGGCCAGCGTCGCGAAGGTCATGGCAGAGAGCTTGCCAAACGGGTACGACGTGCGCCCGCTGGGTACGTTCGAGTCATGGAACTTGCCCTGTGGCTGGTCCTGATCCTGATGCTCGGAGGTGCCCTGGTGTTCTGGCGGTGGGGGAGCAGGTCCCGGCGGGCCACCGAGCTGGCCGACGCCCGCGCCGAGGCGCAGCGCTGGTACGAGCGGCTCGGCGGCCAGTTGATGAACCTGCACGGCGACGCGCCGGCGGTCCGCCAGGCGCTGGCCGACGCGGGCGAGCGGTACAACGCGGCCGGCTCCCAGCTGGAGCAGGCGCGTACCCCGCACCAGTTCGCGCTGGCCCGGGAGACCGCGCTGGAGGGGTTGGCGTACATCCGGGCCGCACGGACCGCGCTGGGCATCGACCCGGGGCCGGAGCTGCCGCCGCTGGCCGCCGCCCGGGGCGCCGGCACGCTCACCAAGGAGCGCGAGGTCAACGTGCAGGGGCAGACCTACCGGGCCGGGCCGCAGCCGGGCAACCGGACGCCCTACTACTACCCGGGCGGTAACTGGCAGGGCCGGCCGGTGCCCGCCGGCTGGTACTCGACGCCCTGGTGGAAGACGGCGCTCGGCACCGGGGCCGGCGTGCTCGGCGGCCTGCTGATCGCCGACGCGCTCTTCTCGCCCGCCTTCGCCGACCCCGGGTACGGCTACGAGGCCGGCTACCAGGAGGGCTTCCAGGACGGGTTCGGCGACGGCCAGGACTACGGCGACCAGGGCGGCAACGACGTCGGCGGCGACCAGTTCGCCGGTGACCAGGGCGACTGGTCCGGCGGCGACTACGGCGGCGGGGGCGACTACGGCGGGGACTACGCCGGGGGCGACTTCGGCGGGGATTTCGGCGGCGGCGACTTCGGGGGCGGGGCCAAGAAGCGGATCGGCTGGCCGGCCTACATCGTGGGGGCCGCCCGGCACCTGCGGGACCGGCCGATGCGGGTGTCCATCCGGATCGACGGCGGGCCACCGCTGCGCCGCCGGGCCCGGTCGGTCCTGGTCGCCAACGTCGGCCGGCTCCAGGGCGGCGTACGCCTGCTCACCGACGCCGAGCCCGACGACGGCTGGCTCGACGTCGCGGTGCTCACGCCGCGGACGCTGGGCCACTGGCTGGCGATGGGCTGGGCGCTGGTCCGCCGCCGCGGCAGCGTGCCCCGGATGGAGGTGCTCCGGGCCCGCAAGGTCGAGATCACCAGCACCCGGAGCCAGCCCCGGCAGCTCGACGGCGACCTGATCGAGCCGGGCCGGTCGCTGAAGGCCGAGATCCGGCCCGAGTCGCTCTGGCTCTGCGTGCCGCGACCCGAACGTGACCCCGACCTGTCGGTGGACGCCGACGCGGCGGCCGAGCGCGGTGAGCGGCTGGTCGAGGAGGCCCGCCGTGAGTAGCACCAAACTGGTCCCCGAGACCCGGCTGATGTCGGAGGAGGAACTCTCCGCCGACGACGCCTGGCGCACCCTGCGCCGGCACGGCGGCTGGTGCCTGCTGCGCGACGCCTTCATCCGGTTCCGCTACGGCGACGGCTTCAGCCACTCCCGGGCGTTCGCCCTCCAGCTCTGCCTGGCCGTGGTGCCGTTCCTCATCGCGCTCACCGGTCTGATCACCGACCTCGGCGCCGACAAGGGCGGCAAGGTGGTCGCCGACACCGTGCTGGCGCTCACCCCCGGGCAGAGCGAGTCCGTGGTGCACGACCTGCTCGCCGACACCGAGCACACCGAGCGGGCCGGCGAACTGGCGCTGACCCTCGGCCTGCTCACCGGGCTGATCGCGCTCACCACCGTGATGGCCCAGATCGAACGGGGCGCCAACCGGATCTACGGGGTCGAGCGGGACCGGCCCGCCCTCGCCAAGTACCTGCGCGCCGCCGTCCTCGCCCTGGTCGCCGGCGTGCCCGCGCTCACCGGCTTCCTGATCCTGGTCGGCGGCCGGGCGATGGGCGCCTCGGTGCAGCGGCACTACGAGTGGGGCACCTTCGCGAACGCCGCCTGGGACGTCATCCGCTGGCCGCTCAGCCTCGGCCTGACCGTGCTGGCCGTGGCGGCGCTGTTCCGGCACGCGCCCCGGCGCAAGCAGCCCGGCCTCTCCTGGCTCTTCTTCGGCGCCGGGATCGCCACCGCGCTCTGGTGGCTGGCCAGCCTGCTGCTCGCCGCGTACGTCAAGTACAGCGGCGGGTTCGGGCAGACCTACGGCGCGCTGACCGGAATGATGGCCCTGCTGCTCTGGGCCAACCTGACCGGGATGGCGGTCTTCGGCGGGCTGGCCTTCGCCGCCCAGCTGGAGGCGATGCGGATCGGTGTGGAGGAGCCCGCCCAGCCCGACCTCTGGGAGCCGGACGCCGAGCGCGAGGAGCTGCTCGACACCGGGGAGATGACCGCCCTCTGACAACCCGCCGTACCGGGTGTAGCGGCGGCCGGAATCGGGTACAGCGCGCCTCGCAGAACATAAGGGAGGTGCTCAGGTGACCGCGGTCAAGGAAGCGGCCCGGCGGCCGCTCGGCCACTTCGCCGAGCGGAGCGTCGTGGGCCTGCTCGCCGTCGCCGGCGCGGGTGTCGCGTTCGGCGTGCTGCTGATGCTCGTGCGGTTCCACTGGGGGCCGCTCTACCACGCCGACCACGAGGCGGCCGAGTGGTTCAACCACCTCGTGGCGCCGCACCATCCCGTGGTCACCGTGCTCACCGCGATCACCGACCTGGGCGGCCGGCCGGTGCTGATCTGGCTGGTCACCATCGCGGTGATCAGCCTGCTGATCCGCCGCCAGTCCCGGCTGGCCGCGTACCTGATCATCACCGGGGTCGGCGGGCTGATCCTCGACCCGTCGCTGAAGGCGCTGGTCGGTCGGCTCCGCCCGGTCGTCGACGTGCCGATCACCCACGCTCCCGGCAACAGCTTCCCGAGCGGGCACGCGCTCGGCTCGTTCGTCGCGTACGGGGCGCTGCTGCTGGTCTTCCTGCCGGCCATGCGGCCCCGCTGGCGCAAGCCGGCCATCGCCGTCGTCGCCGTGCTGGTCTTCCTGATCGGGCTCACCCGGATCGCGCTGGGCGTGCACTTCGTCTCCGACGTGCTCGGTGGCTGGCTGCTCGGCGCCCTCTGGCTCGGCGTCAGCGCGTACGCCTTCCGGCTCTGGCGGCGCGAGCGCGGCCGCACCGTACCGCCGATCACCGAGGGCCTGGAGCCGGAGGCGGGGGAGGACATCAAGCCCGCGCCGGCCGAGGAACGCCTGCTCGACCACCCCCGCTCGTCCGTCGCCGAACTGCTGGTCGGCTGGGTGATCGTGTTCGGTGCCCTCTACGGCTTCGGCATGTTCGTCAGCTACCACGCCAAGGGCACCTTCCTCGACACCATGGACACCGCGGTCCCGCAGTGGTTCGCCGCCCGGCGTACCGACCAGCTCACCGAGCTGAGCTGGTGGTGGAGCAAGTTCGGCGACACCCACGCGATCCTGCTGGTCTCGCTGGTCTTCTGCCCGCTGGTGCTGGCGGTCTGGAAGCGCTGGCGACCGGTGCTCTTCGTGGTGCTGGCGATGTTCGGCGAACTCAGCCTCTTCCTGGCCAGCGCCCGGGTGGTCGAGCGGCCCCGCCCGCAGGTGCCGAACCTGGACGGTCACATGCCGACCTCGTCGTTCCCGTCCGGGCACATCGCGGCCACCATCTGCCTGTGGAGCGTCATGGCGATCATCGTGTTCGTGCGGACCGACCGCTGGTGGCGGTGGCTCTTCGTGGCGATGGCCGTGATCATGCCGATCGGCGTGGCGATCTCCCGGATGTACCGGGGGATGCACCACCCGACCGACTTCATGGGCGCGATCCTGCTCGCCGGGCTCTGGATCCCGCTGCTCTACTGGGTGGTCCGCCCGAACGCCGACGTGTACGACGGGAACCAGCCGGCGATCAAGTCCGAGCAGGTGCACGAGCTGGACGACGAGCTGGCCAAGGCCGGCCGGGACGGCTGACCGCGCCCGATGCTGCGGGTGATGACCTGGAACATCCGTACCGGCGGGCGGGACCGCGACGGGACCGACCGGTGGGACCGGATCCTCACGGTCGTCGCCGGTCAGCGCCCGGACGTGCTGGCCCTGCAGGAGCTGCGCGGCCTGGACCGGGGCGGGCGGCTGGCCGACCTGGCGGGCCGGGTGGGGATGGTCCCCACCTGGCCCGGTCCTGCTTCGGGCAGCCGGTGGCGGTGCTGGTCCGCGCGCCGCTGCGGGTACTCCGGTCCGGCCGGGTACGCCGTCCCTTCCACCACGCGGCCGCCCGGGTCGAGGTGGTCACCTCGGCCGGGCCGCTGACCGTGCTCAGCACCCATCTCGACCCGTACTCCGGCGGGCGGCGGCGGATGGAGGCCGACTGGCTGGCGGTGACGCTGCGGCGTACCGGGGGCCGGTTGGCCCTGCTCGGCGGGGACCTGAACACCCTGGAACCGGACGTCGACCACACCGCCCGGCTGGCCGGCCTCGCCGAGCTCTACCGGCGGCGGCACCTGCGCCGCGGCGGCCGTACGGTCGACACCCGCGCGGTCGCCCGGCTGCGCGACGCCGGCCTGGTCGACCTGTGGCCGCACCTCGGCGGCGCGGAACCGGACGGGTTGACCGTGCCCACCCGGCACGGCGGGGCCGAGTTCGCCGGGATGCGGCTGGACTACCTGCTCGCCACCCCCGACCTCGCGGCCCTGGCCCGCACAGTCCGGGTCGTCCGCGACGCCCCGGCCGACACCGCCTCCGACCACTACCCGGTCCTGACCGACCTGGCCCTCGACCCGACCTGACCCGCGCCGCGTTCGCTACGCCCCCGCTCCCCGCAGCGAGCGGCCATTTTCCCGGAAAGAGTGGCCTCGGCTGCTCGCGAGGCCACTCTTTCCGGGAAGTTGCGCGGATCTCGGCGCGCCCGACCGGTCAGAGGATCAGGTTCAGCAGGACCGTCAGCACCACCGAGGCGAGGATCGAGAAGAGGATCATCAGCAGGCAGCCGAGCCCGCCGCCGGCGGGCCGGATCTCGGTGTTCCCGATACGCATGGCTCACCTTCTCAGCGCGGGCGCCAGCAGGGTGCGGATCGCGTCGGCGACCTGCGCGGGCGCGGTGGTGGCGACGTTGTGCGCGGCGGCCGGCACGGCGACCGACCGACCGTCGGGTACCAGCCGGGCGGCCTCCGCCCGCCAGCGTGCCGGGGCGACGGTGTCCCGGGCGCCGCCGAGCACCAGCGTCGGCGCGGTGACCCGGACCAGGTCCGCCTCGATCGCGTTGCGCACCGAGTGGGACAGGGTGGCGGAGATCCGCCGGGGCCGCGCGTCCCACACGTCCCGGAGCAGGATCGGCACCTGGAACTTGGCCTCCCGCAGGCTGTCGACCAGCCAGCGGCCGAACTGCCCCCGTCGGCTGCGGGCGGCCGGATCGCTGGTCGGGCCCGCCAGCACCAGGGCGCGGACCAGGTCCGGGCGGCCGGCGGCGAGCGCGGCCGCCACCTCCGCGCCGAAGGAGTGCCCCACCAGGCAGACCCGGTCCAGCCGGTACGCGTCCAGCCAGGCCGCCAGGTGCGCGGCGTGCCGGGGCACGTCGTACGCGGTGCCGGGGCGCTCGGTCAGTCCGAAGCCGGGCAGGTCCGGCACGTACACGGGATGGGTGGGGGAGAGGGCGACGGCCAGCGGAGTGAGGTAGCGGTGCGAGACGGCGAGACCGTGCAGCAGCACCACCGCGGGCGCGTCCCCGCCCGGGTCGGCCGAGCGGCGGGTGTGCGTACGCAGCCCGGCGACGAGCCGGAACTCGCTGGTCAGGCCCGCCGCCGGCCGGGGCGCGGCCAGGGCGAGGCGGAGGTCCGCCAGCCCGAACCGTCCGGGCGGGGACGTTCGCCCGATCGCCGCCGTCACAGCTCGCGCAGCCGGGGCAGCAGCTGCTCCTGCGCCCAGTCCAGGAACATCGGCTGGCTGTCGCGGCCGACCTGCACCAGCGCCACGTGGGTGAACCCCGCGTCGACGAACTTCTTGAACGCCTCGACGTGCCGTTCCACGTCCGGCCCACAGGAGATGCCCCGCGCCACGTCGTCCTCCCGGACGAACTGGGTGGCCGCCGCGAAGGAGTCCGGGTCGGGCAGGTCCGCGTTGACCTTCCAGCCCAGGCCGAACCAGCGGAACTGGTCGTGGGCGATCTTGCGGCACTCGGCCTCGTCCGGGCCGTAGCAGATGGCCACCTGCCCGTAGCGGGGGCGGCCCGCGCCGCCGGCCTCCTCGTACATGTCCACCAGGTGCGGCAGCGGGTCGGTGGCGATCAGCGCGTCGCCGTACTCGGCGGCGAGGGTGGCCGACTGCCGGCCCGAGGCGGCCACGGCCATCGGCACCGGACGCTCCGGCCGGTCCCAGACGTACGCGTCGGGGACGTCGAAGTGGTTGCCGGAGAAGGTCAACGTCTCGCCGTTGAGCAGCGGCCGGATGATCTGCAACGCCTCCTCGAACATCTCGTGCCGCTGCTGCACGTGCGGCCAGCCGCCGATCACGTGTTCGTTGAGGTTCTCCCCGGCACCCAGGCCGAGGGTGAACCGGCCGTCCGAGAGCACCCCGATCGTGCTCGCCTTCTGCGCCACCACCGCCGGGTGGTAGCGGCGGATCGGGCAGGTCACGAAGGAGAGCAGCTCGGCCCGGCTGGTGGCGTGCGCGACCGCGCCGAGCACCGACCAGGCGTACGGGGAGTGGCCCTGGCTGTCCAGCCAGGGGTTGTAGTGGTCGGACATCACCAGGTGGTCGAAGCCGGCGGCCTCGGCGCGGACGGCGTGGTCGACCAGCTGCTTGGGGCCGGCCTGTTCGCACATGAGGGTGTAGCCGACATTGACCATGACGCTTCTCCTTCCGGGCCGATCGTCACCGGATACCCGGGCCCGCGCGGGCCAACCCTGGTGTCCGCTTTCGACCCGGCCCGCGGCTTGACGCCGGAGGGGACGATGCCTACAGTCCGGCTTAACCGGTTCAGACCGGGGCGAAGGCGCCGGCCGCGCCGACGTACTCGGGCTCCCGTTCCCGGTGGCCGACGTCCACCGCGACCAGCCCACGCGGGTCGAACCCGGTCG
>NZ_JBSGJR010000032.1:5021-26259 GCF_053605645.1 Micromonospora sp. NPDC003776 | reverse complement strand
CCGTACGCCGACGCCGTCACCAAGCACGAGCCACGACCAGCCACTACGCCCGGCAAGCCCTCACCGAGCCGTGATCACAATCCCCGGCTGGAGTACTAGAAGCAACCCTGGACGTGAGCCAGCCGACCGTTTCGTTTAGTGTTTCGATGAGGATTGCTCCCGCGACGCCCGTCACTATCCCAGCTACGAACAAAGTTCGAGTCTGCGTTCGCGCCTGGGCTAGATCGTTGAAAGTTGCCTTTATCGAAAGCGAGATCTGTTCGAGCCACCGATCGGATGTGAAATGAAAGGCAAGGTACCTGTCGCCGCAGCGTTGCCACTCCAACAGCTCTCCCTGTCCTGACGCGTCCGGCAGCGCGTCCTCGACGACCTCGTTTGCGCGACGGGTGTAAGTAGCTCCGACACAGGATTTGTCAGAAGCGAGGACCTGGCGTTTGCGCGCCACTCCGGCCCTGGCGTCTTGGAGTGTGATTAGACCCTCGTGAACGGCGACGAGGGCGGTCTCAGGCAGTCTGAGTGTGCTCTCAGGTGCACTTTCCGTCCAAACTCCGCTTTCCCCAAAGGAACACTTGAACGAAGCTATGGTTCCTTTCTGCCCACCAACGCTACGTGGCCACATGCGGTCCAACGGCAGCTTGAGTACCCGCATGTTGTCGTATCGACGAAAGTCGAAATGAGCCAATCCAGAAATGCGGTCAGCGGGAACTTCCGTAACCTGGGGACCATCGCCAGGGAACATTACGTCAAATTCTCCGCCGACTCGCGGGCAGTCGACTCTGACGCGATCGGTGTGAGCGCCCCCGAGCATCAGGTAGTAGGTAGAGACGATCGGCGAATTGGGGGACAGATCAAAGTCGAGACGGAGGTCCAGAAAGGGTTCAGAGGGGTACTTTTCGCTTAATCGTGTTTGGTCAACGTGCCACACCATGCTCACGTCCAGCGGTACCGAAGGCTCGGGAATTACAAGAGCCACCTTGTCAACGTTGGGGGTGGACTCAGGCGTGGAGAGGATGAAGGGCGTCCAGTAGGACCAGGTTGCCAACAAGACTGCCACCAACGCAGCCGAATACAACAGCAGCCGAACAACAGTCGGACGGTGGGACGGCACCTCGCTCGCACGCCCATGTGAAGAGTTAGCTCTTTCATCGGCCACAGCTAAAGCATAGGGCCCGACCGCAACATTCGATGGCCCACGTCAATCACCTACACCGAGGGCCACAGTGGAATCGTCAGGTCTATGTTTCTTGCTCTCCGACGGCCGGTGGGTCACTGCGTACCTCGGCGGGTTGAAGCGGTATGCGCCCTGACCGGTAGGCATCTAGGATTCTGTCTGAGATGAAACGAGCCGCGTCAGCGGTATTCATGACACGCGGTCGTCCGTCCACTAGGGCGAAGATGCGTGGATCCATGTCTACCACGAGCATCACCTCTGAAATGTCCCCGACCTCTGCAGGCGTCGCCTTACGATAGGGGCGGAATCGGTGGTTGTGGTTGCGCACGGAAAAGTAAAGCGATGGGAACCGTTCGTCGAATTCAACCCAACGGCGCATCTCGAAGCTCGGAAAGCCGAACCACAGCAGCAGTTCTGCGCCCTCGGAATTGCGCAGCAGAAGATGCCAGGTGTTACCCGTACTGTCGAGCCTCCGGATAAATGCGAATTCTTCGGGCCCGAGTTCACCAGCCTTGGTGGCCTCGATGCCTGCAAGTTGCAGCTCAATGACGAGTCGAAGGGACAGCTCGTCCATCTGAATCTTCCAGCGGCGGTATAGACCTTGGGATCGGCCACGAATCTCGGCATTGAACATCTGCCGAATGAACGAGGGGCGTTCAATCTGCTTCACGTAACGATTTACCGTCTTGAGAAACAGGCTGGAGAGAGGCAAGATGTCTCCCGCCACGTCGCTGTGCGCGAGGCAGTCGAGATAGTTCCCGCGCTCAGACTGGCTCTTGACGATCGCAGGTGGCAGCTCTGCCCGAGTAAGTATTAGATTGGCGAGGATTCGCGCGAGCCTTCCATTCCCGTCCTCAAACGGGTGGATATGGGTCAGCCAAGCATGCGCGCACGCGGCACGTACAGTGGCTGGCAGCTCATCATCAGTGCGTGCAAGCCATTCGACCAGGTCGTGCATCGCCGCAGGAGTATCTATTGGCAGTAATGGTTCGTGGGCCGCCTGTGAAATCGTAATGTGGAAGCGCTTGTACTGCCCAGCATACGATTCTCCAGCGGCAATTAGCTCGTGAAGTGAACGGAGATCCGATTCTGTTATGGGCCTTGAATTGAGGTCGCCGGCTAGGTGTTGCGCCAATACGCGGGCACCTTCGATGCCGAGCACCGACTTCAGATCTGCATCAGCGACGATGCTGTTGATGAGCATGTGGTGATCGAAGTTCGTCACTAGCCGCTCAGACGCCGGGTCGTTAAGAATTTCGTGCGTTTTCGCCATCGAAGGACCTAGGCCTTCGATGGCATTGCTCTCGTATACTTCACGCGAGCGTTGGTAGCTAGAAACCTCGCGCAGTAGGCCGGCCCGCATTAGCTTTTCCCGAACCGCATGAAGGCGCAAGCGCGCGGTCCGTTCTGCCTCCACAAGATCGCCGACTTGGTCGGCCGTCTCGGAACCATCTGCAATACAGTATGGCGATCCATCAAGACCGCGCAAGGTCAGTTCAGTCATGGTGGCCTTCCCTCTGTATTACGAGATAGACATTGCGCGCCGGCCGACTTGCATCACACGCTGCGAGAGTACCGCCTGTTGCGTCGTGGAAGGCGGCCAGCTTCGGTGAGCTCGTCCCTCGCCCGTCTAGCGCCTTCCTGCAGCCGCCTGGTGGCTTTACCATCCACCTGTGATGCGTCTCCCGCAACGTGTCCCTCGCCTGTACGAGCTGGGGTGGCGGGATTGGAGGGGACGCGGCAGTGAGGCTCGTCAGCGTTGAACGGACGAACGACGGCGTGGCTCTGGATCCCAGGGCATACCTCCAGCAGTTGCCGTCGCTTGCTGACTCGTTGCCGGAGGGGGCACGCAGGTTCGCTACGGACCCTGACCATTACGACTTTCTCGGCCGGCGGTGCGTCAAGGACCTGAAGCCCGCCCGACTGACATCCGGCGAGACGGGCGGAAGCCGCTGGCTTGAGCTGCACCTGCGGCATAACTGTTGGAAGCATGAGGAAGACCTGACGGTCCGATACAGCGGGGTGCATTGAGCCTTTTCCAAGCTGATCTTGCAGCTCAGGGCGGGTGCGGCAGGCCCGGTGATCGATGGGTGCGAGGCTCCAGGTAGGACAGCTGTCGACCAAGACTCGAAGCCCCGACCGGGAGCCTCGCCATGCTGTCCTACCCCGCTACGATTCCGTTGTCCAGCCGCACCCTGAACCACCTCGCCGAACGCATGCGCGGCCACCGTAAGCAGCGCCGATCCCGGTGGCGGCGCCTCAACCCCGGCCGGCAGGCGCTGCTGGTTCTGGCCCATCTGCGTAACGGTGACACCTACACCCGACTCGCGGCCGGCTTCGAGATCGGCGTCGCCACCGCCTGGCGGTACGTGCAGGAAGCGATAGCCCTGCTCGCGACGGCCGCCGACGACCTGGCCACCGCCATGGAACGGATCCGCCGGCTGGCGTACGCGATCCTGGACGGCACCCTGATTCCGATCGACCGGGTCGCCGACCAGCGGCCGTACTACTGCGGGAAACACAAGCACCACGGCGTGAACGTGCAGGTCATCGCGGATGCCGCTGGCCGGCTCGTCTGGGCTTCGCCAGCGCTGCCCGGTTCGGTCCATGACCTGACCGCAGCCCGGACCCACGGCATCATCGAGGCGCTGACCACCGCGGACATGATGACCTTCGCCGATAAGGGCTACCAAGGAGCCCGCGGCAGCGTGCGCACTCCGTTCAAGCGGCGCCGCTTCCGGCCGAAGCTGTCACGCCGGCAGAAGGCCGTGAACCGCGCCCACGCGAAAATCCGCGCCCGCGGCGAACGCGCGATCGCCACCCCCAAGACCTGGAAAATCCTGAACAAGCTGCGCTGCTGCCCACGGCGAGCGACCCCGATCGTGCAGGCCATCCTCGTTCTGCACCACGTCGAAGCCAACCGCTACGCAGGATGAAAATGGCTGTGAAGGTAGGTGTTGGCTGGCCTGGGGCTGGCTGGCAGGGTCAGCGTCATGATCGCGGCTGGGTGTGGCTCATGAAAATGGTGGCCCCACGAGGTGCTCTCAGTGAGATCTGCCCATCCGGTCCGTGGTCGGGCGCCGGCCCTGTCCCTCTCGGTGGCTTGATCAGAAGCTTGCCCGGTCCGTTGCAGCGGATCGTGGCTCATCACAGTCCTGCCGCGAGAGCACACATCTCCCGGGCCGACGCCGTCACGACGTCTCCCCGGGAAGGCAGTACGCCGCAATGGCCATCGTCGCAGACCAGTACGACTTCGTCATCGGCGTGGACACCCACGCCGCCTCCCACACGCTCGCCCTGATCACCGCTGGCACCGGCGCAGTCGGGCAGCAGGCTCAGTTCCCGAACAGCCCGTCAGGGCTGCGCCGTGCCGTCGACTGGATCCAACGCCACACCCACCAGGCGCCGACGCTGATCGTCATCGACGGCGCCGGTTCCTACGGCGCCACCTTCACCGAGCAGCTCTCTGCAGCCGGCTTGACCGTCGCCGAGGCCCCCGACGTTGCGGCCACCACCCGGCGTCGCCGTGGCAAGAGCGACGTCGTGGACGCCGTCGCGATGGCTCAAGCAGCTCGCAGCCTCGACATCAACGAACTGTGCTGGCCACGGGCCGGCGGCGATCGCACAGCCCTGCGCGTCCTGACAGCGGCCCGCGAACAGATGAGCGGCGAACGCACCCGCGCGGTCAACGCGCTGACCGCGCTGCTGCGCACCGTCGACCTCGGCATCGACGCCCGCCGCGCCCTGACCACCACGACGATCACCGCCGTCGCGGCCTGGCGCACCCGCAGCGACAACGCCACCCTGGCCGTCTGCCGCGCCGAGGCGATCCGGTTGGCGCGTCGCATCCGTGCTCTCGACGCAGAACTCGCCGCCAACCACACCGCGCTGCACGAAGCTGTCACCGCCCAAGCGCCACAACTGCTCGCCCTGCCAGGTGTCGGCGCCGTCGTCGCCGCCACCGTTCTGCTGGCCTGGTCCCACCCTGGCCGCGTCCGCTCCAAAGCCGCGTTCGCTGCCCTGGCCGGCGCGTCACCACTACCAGCCTCATCAGGCAACACCACCCGCTACCGGCTCAACCGCGGCGGCGACCGACGCCTCAACCGAGCGCTCTACACCGTCGCGCTGGTCCGCATGGGCCACGACCCTCGCACCCGCGACTACGTGACCCGCCGCACCCGCGAAGGACGCACCAAACGCGAGATCATGCGCAGCCTCAAGCGCTACATCAGCCGGCAACTCTTCCGGACCCTGAACGCCGCCCACTCAGCCACCAGCACAACTTGACAGCTATAGAAGCATCTCATTGTCTGACGCTTGAGCCAGCTGACCGTGACCGGGACGTGGCCCAGCTCCAGGACGTGATGCTGGACGAAGTGGGGGCCTGCTCCGGCGGCTTGCTCCCGACCGCCCGTGCGTCCTGTCAGGTTGAGGAATTCTGAACCTGACAGGGGGCTCAGCAGCGACGCAGGACCAGCACGTCCTCATGTGCCACCAGGTGCACGGGGATGCCTTCGTCCCTGGCGCGTCGGACGGCCAGGAGCCCGAACATGTTGGCCCGATGCACGATCTGCCCGTCGCGGACGGCGGCGAGCATCGCCGCGCACCGCTCCACCGGAACCAGCCCCACCGACCGGGCGACAGCGAGCAGTTCGCCGGGCAGGTCGATCAGGTCGTCCCGCTGGCGGCGTACCGGTCGGCAGGTGATCACCACGGTCCCGCCGGGACGCAGCAGCCAATAGCTGGCGGCGAGGATCGCGGCGAACCCGTCGAGCAAGCGGGACCATCCCGCATACGCGAGGTTGCCTCGCTCCCGGTCCCCATAGTGGTGGTCCCGCTTGCGTACCCCGGCACTCGTCACTTGTACGAGGCCGTGAGTCCCGCGTCCGTACGGCGGCGAGGTGAGCACGAGTCCCACCCTGCCGACCGCGGACGCCGGCACCAGATCGAGCAGACCGGTCGCATCGCCGGTGAGCACCTGCGCCATGCCGGCCGCGCCCGGCGACGAGGCGAAGGCGACGTTGGCCTCAGCCAGCGCGGTGAACCGGGGCTCGATGTCGATCCCGATCCCCTGCCGGCCAAGGTGCAGGGCCTCCACCAGCGTGGTGCCGGACCCGCACATCGGGTCGAACACCAGATCGCTCGGCGCGGTGTACGAGCTGATCGCGTGCGCGGCCAGCTGAGGCAGCATCTTTCCCGGATGGCTGGAGGTCTGCGGGACGTATCGGCCTCGCCGCTGGTCACGGGCGGGCTGCTGGCAGGTCAACCAGACCGAGGTGACCGGCATGGACTCAGCCATCGGCGCCCCCGGTCTCCGGCGCGCTGTGAGTCAGGATTAGCACGTCGGTGTGGATGTCCAGCTGCGCCTGCTGGCCACGCCGAGGAGGCCGGTCGGCCGCCACGGTGTGCTGCAGGTACGCCAGTCCGGCTCGCTTGGCGGCGATGACGACGTCGACCGGCAGAACGACGTCGCCGTGCGGCAGTAGCACCGCCACACAGCCGCCTGACGTGAGGCTGGCGCGGCAGCGGACGAAGAACTCGACCGGCGAGGTGGCCTCGGCGAGCGGCCATCCGGTGACGATCATCGTCGCTGCCTCCCGGCCCCAGCCGACCTGTCAGAGTGCTCGCAGGTGGCTGCGGCGGCGGGCAGCAATGACCGCGCGGGCCAGCTGCGGCCCCTCGGCCAGGTCGATGATCAGATCGGACGGGTGGGTGAGGTTGTGGACCAGCCGCACGCCCATCGCGTTGGACATGGTCTCACCCCTGTTCGGGGCGGGGACCGGCCACACGGTGATCGGCACGGGCGGGTCGCCGGGCACCACGTCCCCCACGGGGACCGGCGCACGGCGCGGGTTTCTATCGGTCATAGGCACGGTGGCCCCCGGACCGGCGGGGCGTACTGACGATCCCCAGTGCGCCGCTGACAGGCCGCTCGAACCCATCCCCGACCTGACAGAACCCGTCACCCGGGACGCCTGACAGCCGCTTGTCCAGGCGCGCGGACCGTCCTGGCGGCGGCGAACCTGACAGGACCGAACACAACCTGTCCCGATCTGACAACCGCCTCTGGTGTCAGGTTGGGCTGTCCCAATCGGTTCTCGGAGCCTTCGCACAGGGCGGAGCGCTCCGCGTCGAGGGGACATCACCATGGCAACGACCACCCGCACGAGGACGACCGACACGGCGCTGACCACCGCCGAGAAGGCGTTCGACCTGCTGACCTGCGAACCCGCGCCGCTGGTATTCGACGCACGCCCAGTGCCAGGCCTACCGGACACCACGATGCCGCTAGACGAACTGCGCAAACTGCTGGTGTACGAGCGCTACGACAGCACCACAACCGACGAGCTGTGGCGGCAACTGGCCCACCATGCCCGCGAGTGGGAACCGGCCTGGGTTGTCGGCGCGATCGGCGTGGCGCTGCCCGCGCTGACACACCTCGCCGCGAAGATCAGCCGTGGCTACGCCCGGCACGCCGACGACGTCGACTCCGAAGTCCTCGCCGGGTTCCTCCAGGCACTCCGCACGGTGGACCTCGCCCCACCCCGGCTGTGGCTGCGGCTGTGCTGGGCGGCCTGGCGCACCGGCGCCGCGGTCATCAAGGCGACGACAGCGAGGAGCTGCCGCCCGACCTGTCCAGCGGCTCACGCTCACCACGGATGCCCTACGGGCACCCGGACCTGCTGCTCGGCAGGGCAGCCGCCGCCGGACTGATCACGATCGAAGCCGCCGAGCTGATTAGCGCGACCCGGTTCGGCGACGCCCTGATCGAGCATCTGGCCGCCGAGCAGGGCGTGACCGCGTCGGTCCTGCGGATGCGGCACCGCCGCGCCGAGCGTGTCGTGGCCGCCGCCGTCACGCGAGGCGACCTGTCGGACCCAATCCGCTCGTCCGATCGCCGCGAAGCCGCCACGGCGGCCTGACAACAACCGCCCTGTCGGCATGCAGGTTGGCGTGCGCAGCTAGGTGACGCCCAAGGAGCCACTTGTCGATGCGATCGACGCAGCTGCTCCGGGCTGCTCTCGTTCCTCCCGGCGGCCACCTCAACCGGCATGCTCGGCCCATGTACAACCGATCGGAACGCACCGAGTGCGGCCTCCGTCCGAACGCCCGAGCTGTCGCTCAATCTTCAGCCTCTTCCGGTGGGACCTGCACAACGAGTGAAACAGAGCGGTCCGGTCGGCATTCACTGACCGCGGTCGTGCTGGAGTAGGTACTCACCTGTCGGCTATGTTAGGGCACAATGGACCTGATGCCCGGCCGCCCCGACAGCGCGACCGCCTGGCTGGATGCTGGTGATGTGCGGGGCCTGCAGGTCGGCTCACACAATACGCAACACAATCAGTTCGGATACGAACCGCCGGTAGTGCGGTCGGCGTACCTGGAGCAGGTGCGCCGGATCGTGCCGCCCGAACTCAAGGACCGCGACGCCGAGTTGGCCGAGCTGGCCGCCTTCTGCGCCGGTGATCCTGAATACGCGTACGCGTGGTGGCGCGCGCCGGCGTGGGCCGGCAAGTCCGCTCTGATGTCGTGGTTCGCACTGCATCCGCCGCCCGGGGTCAGGATCATCTCGTTTTTCGTCACGGGCCGTCACCATCGGCAGAACGATCGAAAGGCGTTCGTCGACAACGTTCTAGAGCAACTTGCAGAGTTACTTGAGCGCCGCAGCCTGCCAGCCGGCCTCACCGACTCGACGCAGGATGCACACCTGGCAGGCATGCTTGCCGAGGCTGCGGCAGCGTCCAGGCGAGCGGGCGAGCGACTGGTCCTACTGGTGGATGGGCTTGACGAAGACCGCGGCGTGACGGCCGGGCCGGAGTCCTACAGCATCGCGGCAACCCTTCCTTGCCACCCACCTGCCGGGCTGAGCATCGTCGTGTCGCGCCGGCTCGACCCGCCCTTGCCGCCGGACGTGCCGCCCGATCATCCGTTGCGCGGCCGCTGCCGATTGTGGGAGCTCAAGCAGTCGGCGCATGCCAAGGTCGTCCGGGCCGACGCCGAGCGGGAGTTGAAAAGGATCCTCCACGCTGGTGGCGTCGAGCAGGACATTCTCAGCCTCGTCACCGCTGCTCGCGGCAGCCTCTCGATACGTGACCTAGCCGAGCTAACCAACGAACACGAATGGCTGGTCGAGGACTACCTGTCCAGCTATACCGGGCGTACCTTCGCCCGCGCCGACGCCGCCTACATCCTCGCCCACGAGGAATTGCAGTCGACCGCGATGAGGCTACTCGGTCCGTCCCACCTGCGAACCCACCGACAGCGCTTACACGACTGGGCGGACCGTTACCGCGACCGTGGCTGGCCGCTGGAGACGCCTGACTACATTCTCCGCGGCTACTTCCGCATGTTGTCGGAGGAGGGAGACACCGCGCGGCTGGTCCGGTACGCCACGGACGCCGAGCGGCACGACCGCATGCTCGACCACACCGGCGGCGACGCCGACGCACTGGAAGAAGTCACGCTGGCGCAGGAGGCGCTCCTCGCGAAGGCCGACCCCGATCTACCATCAATGTGCAAGCTGGCCCTGCGGCGCGAGGATCTCGAAGGGCGCAACAGGAGCGTCCCGCTGGCGCTGCCGAGGTTGTGGGCCGCAGTGGGCAATATCGCGCGAGCCGAGGCGTTGGTCCGCTCGATCCCTAAGGACGGAAGCCGCCGCGACGTGGCGTTGATCCTGCTGGCACCCGAGGTAGCCGAGGCCGGCCATCACTCTCGGGCCGAGCTGCTTACAGGCCTGATCCCAGCCAACGTGTTCGTGGACACGGACCAGCCGAGTAAGACGATCTGCGAGGTCGTACGCAAGATTGCCAGGAGCGGCGACCACGGACGGGCAACTGCATTGGCGGAGGGCATCGACGCTCCGTACTGGCAATCCCGGGCACATTGTGAGATCGCTGTTGCCCTTGCGCTCAAGGACGGGAGTCTGGCAGAGGCGGAAGCGTACGCCCTGGGCATCCCGATGCCGTATTGGCGGGCGCAGGCATTAGCCGTCTTAGCGAGCAAAGCCGCCAACCGTGAACAGAATGACCTTGCGGAACGCCTCGCTCGCAGTTCAGAAAGCAACGCGAGCACTCTGCCCGATGGCAGCGACAGGGCCCTCGTATACGCCTTCCTCGCGAAGGAATTCGAGTCTTGGGGGGGTGTGCGGGCCAGGCCAATGGCCGCCCTCGCTACGACCGAGGCAGCTGCATCAGCCGATCAATTCCGTCAAGTTGAAATTCTAACTAAGATCATTCCATGTCTCGTCAAGGTCCTTGATCGAGTGGAACTGGCGAACCTCGCCCGCTTGGCCGAGTCGACACTCAGGACGGCCCAAGACGAGAACCGGTTCCCAGCCGACCATCGGGCCCACCGGCTGCTCGGTGCCACGGCGTTGGCCTGGTACGCCGCAGGTGACCTCGACCACGCTGCAGAGATCGCAAGATCCATAGTCAATAGGTTCGACCGGGAGAGCGCCTTGCTCGGCGTTGTCGGAGCCGCCGCGGCTGCGGGGGACCTTAGTCATGCCCGGGCACTCGCCGACTCCCTCCCCGATCCCGACTTAAAAGATCGAGCAATCGGCAGAATTGTCGCAAACTTGGCGGACGAGAGCGGTGAAGAGCATCTCGCTGACCTGGTGAATTCCATCCGGAAGCGCTCAGAGCGCGGCGCCGCGTTGACCGATTGGGGCTATCGCGCGGCCAAACATGGCGACCTTAACGCCGCGATCGATCTTGCAGATCGGGCCGATGCAATCAGCCGATCCACCGGTGATCCAGTTGCAATATCCCGGCTGCTGACACCGCTGGTATCCGCGCTCGTCGCAGCCGGTGAGACCAAGCGCGCACAGGCGGCTGCTCGGCGGGCCGCTGCGGCGTACCGTTCCACCCCCGAGCAGCTCCGGAGTGGCTCGGCCCTTGCCACCCTCGTCCAAGCCGCCGCCCAAGCAGGTGACTACGAGACCGCCGCCGACGCTGCTCAGTTGATCGAGGAACCGAGCAAGCGCGCAATGGCACAAGCCCAACTGGCGTCGTCGATCGCCCAGCAAGGCGGACGCGGCATGGCGATGAGCCTGCTGGAAGCCGCAGAGGCTGCCGCCATGGCGATCCCTCGCCAGTATCAACGGCTCGAGACGCTGAGAATGATCCTGACCGTCCTCTGGAGCATCGGGGAAGACGAACATGCAGATGCCTTGGCATGTCGCATGACCGAGCGCGAAGTCAGCGAACCACCCCGATCAGCCGAGCCACCAGTGCGACCCAGCTTTCCGCGTGACGGCGAGAGCCCGTCCTCACTCGCAGCGAAGAAACGTGATCAAGCCCTGGCCGAGGCGGTCGAGGTAGTGGCGGCGGCAGGGGACTTTGCCCGCGCAGACACGCTCGGTGACTTGATCGCAGACGAGCGCTTGCGCGCTGAGGCGCGGACCAGCGTGGTGCTGGCACTGGCCCGCGCTGGTCAGCATGACCACGCTTACGTGCGGGCGCGGTCGGCCAGCGACTCCCGCAATCGTGATCAGGGCCTCCGCCAGCTTGCCCAGGTCCTCGCCGAGCAGGGCGCCCTCGAAGTGGCCGAAGACGTCGCCCGCACCATCGAGAACGATTTCATTCGCAGCCAGGGGCTGATCGCTCTGGCGCGCCTGGTCGAGCCGGCCCGGGCCCAGCGTCTCCTGCTTGTCCCCGTACGAGATGGAAGGTTGCCAGATATCGTGGACCTGGTCGCTGACGTCTGCCCTCAAGCTGTCGATACAATCGCCGACCATCTGCTCATCGAGCAAGATCGCGAGCAGTCCCCCAGGATCTTGTAGGGTGCCGCAACGAGCCGTCGTGTTCCGATCCCAGGGCATCTAGACTATGACCGGGCTCTTGCTGGGTCAGGCGATTGGCATAGTGGCTTTGACCGCGCTGCACTCCGGAACCTGTCAAGATCAATGAGACAAGATCGTTTTAGTTCTTCTGTTTTTCGGTTGGTTGCAGTGCGGGCCGGTTGATCCAGACCGCAGTGGGCAGCCTGGGCGGTTGGGGAGGCCGCCGGAATCGTTGTGGGTGGCGGGCGTGGGCGTCGGCGAGGACCTCGGCACGCATGGCTTGGATCTCGCCGACGGTGCCGTGGTGGACCGAGGCGGGGGTGTGTAGCCCGATACCGCTGTGGCGGTGTTCGTGGTTGTAGTAGCTGAAGAACCGGTCGCAGAATGCGCGGGCGTCGTCGATCGAGCCGAACCGGTCGGGAAAGGCCGGGCAGTACTTCAACGTCTTGAACGCGGCCTCGCTGTAGGGGTTGTCGTTGCTGACCTTCGGCCGGCTGTGGCTGCGCACGACGCCGAGATCGGCCAGCAGCAGCGCGACCGGCTTGGATGTCATCGAGGTGCCTCGGTCGGCGTGGATCACCCGTGGCGCCGCCCCGGCCGCGGCGATCGTGGCCTGGATGAACGTCTTGGCCAGCTCGCCGGTCTCGCTCGCCGCGACCAGGTGCCCGGGCACGTAGCGGGAGTAGATGTCGATGATGACGTACAGGTCGTAGTAGACGCCCGGGACTGGCCCGTGCAGCTTGGTGATGTCCCAACTCCAGACCTGTCCCGGCGCGGTGGCCACCAGCTCCGGCCTGGTGCGCGCCGGATGGGTGGCCTGCCGGCGCCGTTCACGCACTCCGCCGGCCTCGCGCAGGATCCGGTACATCGTCGACTCGCTGCACAGGTAGCTGCCCTCGTCCAGCAGCGTCGCCCACACCTGGGCCACCGACTTGTCCACGAACGATTCATGGTTCAACGTCGCCAACACCGTGGCGCGTTCGGCCGCCGACAGCTTGTTCGGCGGTGCCGGCCGAGGCAGCCGCAGCCCGGCCGGTCGTGGCCGCTGCCGCCGGTAGTGGGTGGCACGCGACTTACCCAGCAACGCGCAGGCCCGCTTGGTCGAGGTCAGTTCGGCCAGATCGACGAACGCAGCGTCGATCACCTGCTCGACCGCGGATCGGCATCCGCGCTCTCGGAGATCAGCCCCAAGAGCGCGTGTGCTTTTCCCACGACATCCAGCGCAGCCCGGGTCTTGGCCAACTCGGTGCGCAGCCGCTCGTTCTCCGCCCGCAGCCGCTCGGCTTCCCGATCGGCGTCGCTACGTGCCGGCTTACGCGGCTTGTCCGCCACCCCCGCCAAAGCTCCCGCGTCACGGGCCCGGCGCCATTCAATGATGTGCGAGGAATACAGCCCCTCCCGGCGCAGCAACGCGCCCTTGGCACCCGGCTCGCTCGCCGCGTCGTACTCGGCGACCATCGCCAGCTTGTACTCAGCGGTGAACGTGCGGCGCTTCGGCTGGTTCGACCTCGGACCCATCAATCCATCATCGGTCACGTCAACCCCGAGGTCAGCAACTGTCATCGTCAACGGAGATCGTCCTGCATCTCGCCCTACTCAGATCACGGAGTAGATCAGGTGTCTCACGTCAGCCTGACAGAGAGGGCTCCGAGCCGCGGCGCTCAGAAGTTGTTAGTTTGCACGTTGTGGTCTCCGACCTGCACTCCCTTAGCGCGCGATACGTCTACCTGGTACTTCCCCGCCACTTGAGGATCAGCCAAGGAAAGCAGCCGGTGCGCCAGAGCCAGGATCTCCTCATCGCTGTCGGCACCGGAGGCGGTCAGTTCCTCCCCGATGTTGGTCGCCCACACCTCAGGCTCAATCTCATCAGCCTCTAACGCCTGCCTCGCCTGTCCGCGCAGCCATGGGCGAAGGGCACCCTTGAGACTGGTGTATGCATCCTTCACAGCCGCTGCTGCAGTATCCGTGAACCCGGCCGCCGCCCCAGCGCCCAGCGCCGTAGCGATCAACTCGACACTCGACATGCGTCGATCCTCTCGGGCGATGACACCAACATAGCTCCGCCGTACCCATGTCCCGGCGGCTGGTCTGAACCCGAATCTACCCTCCGAACTAGAAAGTCACATGGCGCGGTTGGCGCTAACTCAGGGTCACCGCCCTGACCGTCCAATCCACCGAACATTCAATAGGCAGTGGTGCTAGGAAGCCCACCTGAGCGGATTGCACTCCGAGCCGTGTCAGCCCCGGAGCGGCCTCCTTCGACTCCCGCCACGTCCCACGTCCGTCGGCCGCGTGTTCCCTGACCGGTCTTGTCAGGGCGTGACAGCTCGGCGGCGAGTTCGATCGGCCTGACAGCCGAGTTCTGGGCGGTGCATGTCATCCACGGCATGCCCGCCCGGTGGGGACCACTCCTTCCGGTGAGGCCACTGGTCCGGCATGGCTGGCGCGGCGTACTGGCACCACGATCCCTTCGCATCACGCAAGGGAGGAGCGCCCCCACCGGCGCCTCGCCATTTGGCCAGCCCGCCGTGCAGATGCGCCCGTGCCTGCGTGAGTGCGCCGGCCGCCAGCGCCGACCTCCACATTCAGCAAACTCGCTGAACTGATAACTGTCGACCTGCGCGGGTACGACGGCCAGAGCCTATCCCCGCCCGCCCGCAGACATCCGTTCGAGAGCTACCACGGCGCAGTTGATGAACGTACAGCCGGACGTTGGATACCGCGGAGGCTGCGCCGGAGGCGCCCACAACGCCTCCACAGCCGGTCGACGGGGACGAGTTGTCCGGGCTGGCGCAGCTGGACGGCGAGCAGGAGCGGGCTGCTCGGGTCCGCCCAGCGTAGGCAGCTGATTGTCGGAGGCGACCTGTACGTCACCCAGGACTAGTACGGCAGCCGCCGTTCGGGATTATGGCTGAAGTTCGAGCTTGAGTCGTCGTGTGTAGTGGGCTCGTCGGGCTCGGGCTTGGTGGCGCCGTCGCCACTGTGACCAGCGCAGACGGTGGGCGAGTTCGTGGATTGGCCGGATGATGAAGGCGTTGATCAGACGACGGACTTCGTTGACGGTCAGCTTGATCAGTCCCTTCTGCAGCGGTTCGTCTGCGGCGTCTGCGGCGCAGATCGCCAGGACGGCGAGGGCGGCCAGGGCCAGGGTGGTGAACCGGTGCCAGGAGTCCCAGCGGCGGACCTGGTGCTGGTCGAGGCCGACCTGACTCTTGGCGGCTTGGAAGGCTTCCTCGACGGTCCAGCGGATCCCGGCGACCCGGACCAGCTGGGCGAGGGTGGCCGGCTGCGGGGTCCAGCAGCGGAAGAAGGCCAACTCCCCGGTGGCGGCGTTGCGCCTGATCAACAGGCTGTGCCGGCCACCATCGTCGGGGTCAGCGTCGGTGGTGACCTGATCGAGCCAGGCCCAGTCGTAGTAGCGGGGCCCTTTCGATCCGGCCCCGGCTGAGCGGCGCTGCCACGCCGAGGCGGGCAGCTCGGCGGCGACCCGGTCGGCGCGAACCCGGGTCTTGCCGCCATCGAGGGGCACCAGATGGCTGCGGGACACGGCCAGGACATAGCCCAGCTGGTGTTGACGCAGGTGGGCGCGGAAGATGCTGCTGTTGCCGTAGGCCTCGTCCGCGGCGGCCCACGCCGCCGGCACGCCGGCGTCGACGGCTGCGGTGATCATGTCGGCGGCCAACTCGGTCTTCGTGGCGAACTCGACCTCGTCCGGGACACCGGCGCCCTGGCAGCGCTCCCGGTCCTCGGTCCACGACACCGGCAGGTAGACCCTGCGGTCGATCAGCGTGTGCCCGTGCCCGCTGGCATAGCCGAGGAACACCCCGACCTGCGCGTTTTCGATCCTGCCGGCGGTGCCGGTGTACTGGCGTTGCACCCCGACCGAATGCACGCCCTTCTTCAGATCCCCCGTCTCGTCGACGACCAGCACCGCGTCCGGGTCACCGAACCGGTCAACGATCAGCGTCCGCAGGTCATCGCGGACAGCATCGGCGTCCCACACCGCCCGATACAACAGCCGCTGCATCGCATCCGGGCGGGCATGTCCAGCCTGCTCCGCCAACTGCCAACACGTCTTGACCTCGATATCGGCCAACAGGCCGGACACGAACGCCGCCGCCGTCCGACGCGGCTCAACCCGCCCGAACCGGCCCGCGAACGCATCGAGCACCCCGGCCAGAACCCGCTGCCACCCGGCAGGGTTTACGCTGTGGCACGCGGCCACCGCCAGATCTGAAGTTATGTCCGCAACGTACAGACGATCACGCGGTGGCCGCCTCGCGTCCACCCCGCTCTACCAGCGGCATCTCAAACGGCGGCTGCCGTACTAGGTGCGCTGACGCTGGAATGGTTGATGCCTATGCACACTTCTGCCGGTATTTGAAGGACGATTTCGGGCATTAGTTTCGCCAAGACCGGTAGGGGGACCAGCCAGGAGCCAAGTGCGAACGCCTCCCCCAGCCAGCGATGGCCCAGTGGCAGGCCGATAGCCTCCGCGGCCTGGGTCAGCGCATTTGCCTGCAAGTAGGGGTCGGTGATGCTGCGGGTAAGCCGCTCGGCGCGGTCGTGCTCACCAATGATGGCGGCCGCGCGAATGACCTCGGTCAGCGCTTGCGCCTGCCGGTACGGGTCGGTGATGTCGCGAGCGATCTGCTCGGCGCGGTCGTACTCGCCAGCGGCGGCAACCGCCGGCGCGACCTGCACCAGCGCACGCGCCCGCCAATACGGGTCGGTGATGTCGCGGGCGATCTGCTCGGCGGTACTCGCCAGATTCCTCGCCCACTCGTGCTCGCCGGTGGCGGCAACCGCCGGCGCGACCTCCGCCAGCGCACGCGCCCGCCAATACGGGTCGGTGATGTCGCGGGCGATCTGCTCGGCGCGGTCGTACTCGCCGGTGGCGGCAACCGCCCGCGCGACCCCCGTCAGCGCCTGCGCCTGCCGGTCCGCGTCGGTGATGTCGCGAGCGATCTGCTCGGCGCGGTCGTACTCGCCGGCGGCGGCAGCCGCAAATGCGACCTCCGTCAGCGCCTGCGCCTGCGGGGACGGTTCGGTGATGTCGCGGGCGATCTGCTCGGCGTTGCTCGTCAGATTCTTCGCCCGGTCCTGCTCGCCTGCGGCGGCAACCGCCCGCGCGACCCCCGCCAGAGCCTGCGCCTGCCAGTACGGATCTGTGATCCCGCAAGCGATCTGCTCGGCGCGGTCGTACTCGCCGGCTGCGGCAACCGCCTGCGCGACCTCGGTTAACGCGCGTGCGTGCCGGACCGGGTCGGTGATACTGCGGGCGATGTGCTCGGCGGTGCTCGCCATATTCTTCGCCCGGTCGTGCTCGCCGGCGGCGGCAACTGCCCTACCAACCCTGGTCAAGGCCTGCGCCTGCCGGGACGGGTCAGTGATGCCCCGGGCGATCTGCTCGGCACGGTCGTACTCGCCGGCGGCGGCAACCGCAAATGCGACCTCCGTCAGCGCCTGCGCCCGCTCGACCGGTTCGGTGATGTCGCGGGCGATCTGCTCGGCGGTGCTCGCCAGATTCTTCGCCCGGTCGTGCTCGCCTGCGGCGGCAACGGCCCGCGCGACCACAGCCAGCGCCTGCACCTGCCAGCACGGATCTGTAATCCCGCAAGCGATCTGCTCGGCACGGTCGTGCTCGCCGGAGGCGGCAACCGCCCGAATGACCTCGACCAGCGCCAACGCCTGTGGGTGCCGGACCAGGTGGGTGATACTGCCGGCGATCTGCTCGGCACGGCCGTGCTCGCCGGCGGCGGCAACCGCCCGCGCAACGTCGATCAGCGCCCACGCCTGCTGGTCGGGATCCGTGATGCTGGCGGCGATCTGCTCGGCACGGGCGTGCTCGCCGGCGGCGGCAACCGCCCGAATGACCGCGGTCAGCGCCGGCGCCCGCTGGTCCGGGTCCATGCCGCGGGCGATCTGCTCGGCGCGGTCGTGCTCGCCGCAGGCGGCAACCGCCCGAATGACCTCGACCAGCGCCAACGCCTGCGAGGACCGATCAAGGATGCTGCGGGCCACCTGCTCGGCGGTGCTCGTCAGATTCTTCGCTCGGTCGTGCTCGCCGGCGGCGGCAACCGCCCGCGCAACCTCGACCAGCGCCCACGTTTGCCACGACCGTTCAGGGATGCTGCGGGCCACCTGCTCGGCGGTGCTCGCCAGATTCTTCGCCCGGTCGTGCTCGCCGGCGGCGGCAACCGCCCGCGCGACCACAGCCAGCGCCTCCACCTGCCGGCGCGGATCCGTGATGCTGCGGGCGATCTGCTCGGCACGGTCGAAATCGCCAGCGGCGGCAACCGCCCACGCAACCTCGGTCAGCGATCTCGCCCGCTGGTCCGGGTCAGTGATGCTGCGGGCGATCTGCTCGGCCCGGATTGGTTGGCCAAGTGTGGCCCACAGGGCGGGCAAGCCGATGGGGATGTTGTCGTTGCGGGATTCGAGGTCCTGGCGCCGGATCGACAGGCGAGCCAGTGCAAGCAAGTCAGGCTCAGGGCTAGTCAGGAGAAGATCCTGGCACGTCTTGATCTCGGCAAGCGAGGTGGCATCACCGCCGCTGAGGTTGAGCATCCGGTCATGGCGGATCGAATCGGTGGCCAAGACCAAGAGCCGGCCGGTGTCGCCTGCGGAGCGCAGCATACGGCTGTAACCAGACAGAAGATATTCGGGAGTGTCCTCCGGCCACTGTCGGCGGCGATATCCCTCGGCCCATCTGTGCAGCCGATTCCGGTATGCCTTTAGGGCGTCAGGGCCGAGGTAGCGGCAGGCGGCGTTGTGCAGTTCTTCATGGCCGAGCAGGTACACCTCCACGCCGCTGTCTGGGGCCCAGCGGCTAACCCGGCGCGTGAAGGTGCGTCCGGTGACGGTGTGCAGCACGTCTTCGATGTGCACGAGGCCGTCACCGGTCAGCTCGTGCAGATCGCGGCCGGACAAGCCGCCGCGGGCGGCGGTGAGCAGACCGAGCAGATTTTGTTCGGCCTGGGTGCCTCTGAGTAGCCGTTTGAGTTCTGATTGGCTGTGGCGCTGCAGGTCACGTGCGTACTGCGAGGCTGCCAGCAGGCGAACGATTCCGGGGTCCCGCAGTGGATGCAAGCTTGGGACGTCGTCGGGGATCGGCGGGTTGGGTCGCCCCGCGACGATGATGCGCATCCCGGCCGGAGGGTCGGCCGGCAGCAAGCCGGCGATGCTGTGGGCATATGGGCCAAGGGTTTCACTGCGATCTTCGTCCAAGCCGTCGATGAGCAGCACCAACCGCCCCCCAGCGGCCCGGCACCGGGCCGCTGTTTGCCCCAGCAGGTCCAATAGATAGGCCTCACGCGTCGCTTCGGCGAGGGAGGGGGGAAGGCCCTCCCCAGTCAACGAGCACAGTTGCTCCAGCAACACCGTTGTAAACGCTTCCCTGCTGTCCTGGGCAGCCAGACGGGCAGTGATAAAAAACGAAACAATCCAGACCCGGCCGTGTAGCTGCTGCGGGGGGTGCAGCACGAACGTGGACATTAGTGCGGACTTGCCCGCCCACGGCCCGGCCCGCCACCACACGTACGAGCCACGGTGATCATCCAGACAGAAGGCGGCCAGCTCGGCAAGCTCCTTCTCCCGATCCAACAGTCGCGGCGGGGCGATCCGCTTGACCTGCTCCAGGTACGCCGACCGGACCGTCGCTGCCGGGGCCTGCGTGATGGTGACGTACTGGGCGTAGCCGATGCCCACTCCGCCATGCTCGCCCTGACCGCGCGACTGCGGTTGTTGCCCGGCAGCATCTGACCGTGTCCATCCGGGCACGGCCAACCCAATGTCGCCGCCACGACTGCCGGGTCCGGTGTGCGGCAGGACCGGCCCGGCTACGAAGGGTCCTGCCGCTGGCCACCGAGCCCCTTGTCGAGGGTCACATGGCTTGCCTGACCGATCGCGACTCCGCTATCCCGCGCATGCACATGCGCGTCCCCGGTGAACACCGTTGATTGGGCACCGGCGATTACCTGCACACCAGCGGCCTGTTCGACCGCACGTAGCCTGGTCACCAGTTCGGTGACCGCTTCGCCGAACACGTGATCCTTGCGGGCTGCGGCGGTTACCGCCAGTTCCACCTGCTGACGGGTCAGCTCGCTAACCTCACCGTCTTCGGCGGCGGCCTCCTCATCCAGGTCTTCTAGCGCCGGATGGCCCCTCAACTTGCCCGCCACTACCTCATGCAGCTTGTCCAACCCGGCGTCCATCGCCGCATCGACCTCGGCGTCTAATTTGCTAGCTGCGCGGCGCGCTTTACGCACCGCCCAGGCGACCAGATACCCGACCACCACCCCGGCCTCGATCACCACGGACCCGACCTCCCGATACAGCGCACCTAACCGGCGGCCTTCTGCCTCCGGTCGGACCGACTCCGATGCCTGTCGTGTCCCACATTCTCGTTGCACAGATGAGCAAAACAGAAGATCCGATATCGGACAGAGCGGCGGGGCGAAACGGCTAAATCCTCGGCCTGGCGTGCCAACCTGGTGCCCGCTGAAAATCCGTCCCGAAAGCTACAGGGGTTCGAATCCTCTACCCGCCACCAGGTGCGAGAACGGCCCTTGACCAGCAGAGATGCGGTCAGGGGCCGATCTTGTTTAGTCCGCTGAGTCCAGCCGTTGCCTGCCGTCGCTCATGGTGCGCGGGCGTATCGGGGGAAAGACTGGGGCGTCTGGCCAGAGGAGCGTCGGTGCCCTGGGGCCGCGCCGGTTCGTGCATTTCCGCTGGAAGTAAGAGGCCAGCTCCCCGACCTCCCGCGCTGCCCCTGGCATGGGTCCTGACTTGCCGAAATGCCTTCCATTGGTTTCCGGCATCTTCCGCCTCTACTCGCGCTCGGTTGTGCCGGATCCGTGCCGTGTGATCATGGCGGGCCGTACAGCGTCCCGCTGCCCCCGCGCCTCACTGGACGCCAAGCTCTGTCGGCCGCCGTCACGCCGACGATCCTTGGCTCCTTCGTGACGGCGCCTGATGACTCCCCGGCGCCAAGCATTTGACAGATCTACGACAGCCTGGCTACAGAGAGTGGCCTATTGTCGATGAGGCTGAATGTCCCCGGAATCGGGCCGCTCCCAGAGCACGAGGAGGGAACCATGACGTGGATGGGTTGGGAGAGCCTGGGCGGTGTGCTGACCTCCGAGCCGGCGGTCGCTTCCTGGGCCTCTGGCCGCCTCGATGTCTTCGTCCGAGGCACTGACAACGCTCTGTACCACAAGTGGTACGACAACGGCTGGTCCGACTGGGAGAGTCTCGGCGGTGTGCTGACCTCAGCACCTGCG
>NZ_JBSGJR010000032.1:0-4925 GCF_053605645.1 Micromonospora sp. NPDC003776 | reverse complement strand
TTCGTCCGAGGCACTGACAACGCTCTGTACCACAAGTGGTACGACAACGGCTGGTCCGACTGGGAGAGTCTCGGCGGTGTGCTGACCTCAGCACCTGCGGCCGCTTCCTGGGGATCGGATCGCATTGACGTATTTGTTGGCGGGGCAGACGAAGCGATGTGGCACAAGTGGTGGGCTTTGGTGCCGACTGTCCGCCTGCACACAAAGATCCTCACAACGCCCAATATTGCCGTGGCTAGGATGGTCGACCGAATGAGGGAGGTCTACGGTTCGTGCGGCATTGCAATTGAGTGGGCATCGACAGAGATCCTAAACCTTCCCGACTTGAATGACGTCGACGTCGGTCAGTGTCTGAGAGGGCAGACTACAGATGAACAAGACGACTTGTTCGCCAACCGCAACAACGCTGGCGGCAATGACATTGTAGTCTACTTCGTTCGTTCGACTGTTCCACCGTTCAACGGCTGCGCCGCTCATCCGGATGGACAGCCTGGTGCGGTGGTGGCCCAAGGAGCGACGCAGTGGACGCTGGGGCATGAGGTGGGACATGTCCTGGGCTTGATACACGTGAACGACAATAACCGCCTAATGACAGGCAACGGTACGGGCAGCATCACCAATCCTCCTCCCGATCTAAGCGCAAGCGAGTGTTCGACGATGACCGACAGCCCCTTTACGGTGGATGTATAGGAGTTCATCATGGCCGTATCAGAGAATCAGGTCAGGGCACTGCTTGAGCCAGATGAGCCTAACTATGTTGCGGCTACCGAGCTCGGGCCGGAGGCCATACCTCACTTGGAGGCCTTCGTTCGCGGTGCCGACCCGATGCTCGCGTCTAAGGCCGCATACCTTGCCGGACTCATCCCCGGCGAGCATTCGCCGGAGGTAGTCAAGCTTGCTGCCCGGCATGGCGATCCTATTGTGCGGGTGGCTGCGGCCAGCGCCACTCGCAATATGCCCACCACTGCAGCCAACGATATTCTCGTCGGCCTCGTGACCGATATGGATCCGGGTGTGCGTAGGGTAGCCAGATCCTCAGTGCCTGAGGAGCCCTCAGAGGAACTCTCGCAGCGGCTGAGTGAAGCACGGGAGAGATTCGGTGGCGGAGGACCGACGAGAAACTTTCCACTCGATCAGCTGATGCCCGGGGAGCGTGCCCGTCAGGGAGCCACGCCAGCCGAATCGTCGGGCCTGATGCCCGGAGAGACGCCGACTCAAGGAATAACGCCCGAGCCCTCGCCTGGCGAGTCCCAAGGACGCATGCCGGGCGAGACCGGATAGCTGGCCGGACGGCACCAGTAGCGGGATGGATACTGCGCGGACATGCTCGGGTCAGGCAAGAGCCCCTGTAGACGCGACGACTGACATCAGGTCGCCACTGCTGGCGGCTGCGGCCAAGTTGATGGCGGCTCGAGTCGAGAAGCCGATACCGGGCATCGTCGGTTGACGTACAGGTCCGGGCCCGCATCAGGGCTCGTGCTGCCTTCTTCCTACCTCGCTGTTCGACGCCACGCTTACAAGAGGAACATGCCGCTGGCGCGGCACCCCGGCTGCCGGGAAGTAGCCGGGACTGCGCCCGGTCTCACTCATGCCTGTGGCTACTTCCGTCTGAGAACTCTGTGCGTCGCGTCCGCACCCGTCCGGCAACGGCTGCATGCTCGACGCTTCCTCATTCCGGCGTTCGTCAGCATGCCGCCGGCCGGCGGCGTTGCTATCAGCTGTGCTGTCGGCAGCCCAGCCGCCGGCTACCCGGACCGAACCCCGCTGGGGGAAGCCTGGTCGGCGTTGTCGGCCAGTGTCCGCGGGGTGTCGTTCTCTGTGGTCCTGCCTTGCGTCATGCCGGCTGTGACCATTGGAGTCGGTCGCGCAGCACAGCGTTCGCTGACTTTCTGCTGATGCGGCGCCTTCTGGTCTGTACCTCCCCGCAGACCGGTCGGACTCGGTCGGGCGCGTTGTCAGTCGGCCCCTTCCAGAGTTGTGGCGGTGGCTGCGGTCGTGGCGGTGCTGTACTTGGTTGCCGCAAAGAAATGGGCAAAGCGGCATGATCGGCGGATGGCGGCGGTAGAGGCATGGTTTCTTGGTGGTCCGGTCGACGGGCGACGGATGCTGATGAAGCTGGGTGCCGACGGCTGTCCACCGGCCGTGGCCAAGCTGCCCCAGACCGGCTTCTACGTCGGGTCGAGCGACGTCGCGGCACCCGCGGTTGAGCACGTCCACGTCCTCGCCGACAGGCTTCACGACACCGAGATGTACCAGCACCAGCAGCCTGCTCAGGAGACGTAAAGGGCATCACACGCCGATGGCGCCCATGTCGTGCTCGTTGATTTGGCTGCTCGATTGACTGCTTGGCTCCCGTCTTGGCTCTACTCGACGCCCTCGGGGACTTTCGCACTCTTCCTAGAAGCGCGAACGCTTCCGTCATCGTGCGTCCCGCAGATTGACGTTGAAGTGGCTAGGCGCCGATCACCATCCGACATGATTGGACTCGACTCCTCCGCCTGTAATCCAGTGGTCTGGCCCGTCTGCGGAGTAGCAAAGGGTCTCATCGCTTGCACGACCATCGAGACCGATAGTGAATGTTTGAGCCCAAAATCCCCACCGATCGACCGAGTCCCGGCAGGTAACGGTCACCTTGCTGTTAGGGGTAAAGCCCGACAGCGTCACGTTGTACCACCAGCCTCGAGGAGCAGTGCTCCCGCGGACGAGTTCGATACGTGCCCCTACTGGTGGGCGTGGGTTAGCCCCTTGCGATGGGCCCGCCCCGGGGGCTGCGCTCGCCCTTGGCGGTGGAGGCGCAGCGGTCCAGGTCACATGGTTCGACTCGGTCGCGCCCGACCGAACCCAGTGTTCCGGGCCATCACCGGAATAGCAGGCCCTTTCTATGAAAGCATTGCCATTTGCGTCAGTGCGAAGGGTGCGGCGAAAGAAGCCCGTCGGCGACACGGTGTCGTGGCAGGTGAGAGTGACGGTTTCATTCGGGGCGAATGACTCGACGGTGATTGAGTACCAATATCCGGATCGAGCACTCGGTCCGCGAGCCAATCTGATCGAGGGTACACTCTTTAGCGTGGCGGAGTAGACTTGGATCGCAATAGGCTCGTCCGCTGCTGCGTTGGCAGAGCGGGGACCAATCCGCACGAAAGAAACAATCGTGGCTGTCTCGCGACGACATAGAACAGCCCCCTTGGCCAGCGCGGTCGCCTTCATTGCATCGCTCGTGCGGGGTGCGACTTTACATTGTCGGTAATGTGGCACCTGGCTACGGTCGAGGCTAGCGAACCCGTGCAGCAAGACTTCCTTCCGCGCTGCGGAGTAGGTTAAATCTCCCCAATTCCGAGCGATACCCGGGTGAGCGTCGCCCAACCGCAGGTACTGGCCGTCGCTAAGCGTCCAAGACTTGGAGGGGGATATTGCTATCAGATCCGATGCTGAAGGTCCTTGAACCGGCCCTGCGGCGGAATCCGCGGAAGTCGCGCGTTCTAGGTCCGCGCCTGTCATATCAGCACTGTCGCGGCCAAGGCTTTCGCTAAGGTCTGCGCCACTAAGGTCCGCATTCCGGAGTGCAGCCTCGGTAATGGTGCTTCCCACCAAAATTGCGTCCCGGACGATGGATCCAGCGAGGTTCGCCCGGCTCAGGTTAGCGCCTTGGAGGTTAGCCGAACCAAGATCGGCGTTCTCCAACACCGCCTCGGTCATAACCGCGTCACCAAGTTGCGCCCGCTGCAGACTGGCACCCTTCAAATTCGCACGGTCGAATTTCGCCCCGGCCAGTTCCGTCCTTCGAAGTGTTGCTTGTGATAGATCCGCCCCAGCGAGGTCGGCAAAGTTAAGGTCTGCATCTTCCAGATTTGCGCCAGCTAAGTAAGCGTTCCGAAGGTCGACCCCTGCGAGATCCGTACCTTGCAGGTCCAAGGGTATTCGACTAGAGCGGTTGGCCGCGACGGGTCTAGTCACCATACGTAACGCAGCCTGGATATCGGGATCGACTGGCTGTCGCTGCGATTTTTCTGCGGCACCTGCCGACACGCCTTCACGCGGTGCGTGAGTACGGATGAAAGCAGAGAGGATCTCTCGGATCGACTCACCGTCGTCCTGAGAGTCGAGCATGATGCGACCGAGGGCATATATGCCGCCCAACCGAATATCAAGCGTTGGGGAACCTAATTGGTCGATGGCCTTTCCGAACCGATCCGTAAGCTGTCCCTGCTCCGTCAAATGAAGCTGTCCGGCGGAGGATTCACGGGCCGCGTCAACTGATTGTGCCGTATATATAAGCGCTCCAACAGCCGTAAAGACCGTGACGGCAGAGAACGCGTTTTGCAGCCATTGCTGGGTGCCTAAACGCGGTAAACTTCTAGAGTTAGAGCGCTGACGGCGCAATCGCCTGCCTGTAGCCAACTTGTTGTTGATGAGGGGGTTCAGCCTGGAAGGTCGCCAGTTTCTACGCACGGTAGCCCCGGTCAGTTCGATGACTAGATGACCATGGACGGAAGCGTGTCAGCTCCCGAGACTGAAGTCCAGAGCTTGATGATGATCTGTTCGATAGTTGACATCGGCAGTGGGACCTGACGGCAGTTCGGGGAGCAACACGCCTGGCCTCCGCGTCCAGCCTTGATCCCCCTCTGGCTGCTCCGCGGAGGCCGGACGCCTCGCTTACAAGAGGAACATGCCGCTGGCGCGGCACCCCGGCTGCCGGGAAGTAGCCGGGACTGCGCCCGGTCTCACTCATGCCTGTGGCTACTTCCGTCTGAGCTCTGTGCTCCTCGTCCGGGCGTGACCGTTCACGTTTGCTACCTCGGGCAGCCGTCCGTACATCACCGGCCACGGCCGGCTTAGTACTCCAGCCGGGGTTGTTGACCTTGGCTGAGCTGCGGTTCGATGCGATGCGGGAACGAGGGCAGCCACCGTCGATCATGGACGGTTGT
>NZ_JBSGJR010000031.1:0-27090 GCF_053605645.1 Micromonospora sp. NPDC003776 | reverse complement strand
CGACGGAGCTGGCCCCGCTTCGTTGATCACGGGGGCGCGGCCTACGTCGGCTCAGATGACGTACGCGTACAGGTCCACGAGGGTGCCGTCGGCACGGCGCAACCCGGCGGAGTCGCCGTTCCTGCCGTTCCAGAACCCGGTGGTGCGCCCGTTGTGGTAGGCGGTCGCGTCGTCGTCACCCGGACCGGTGTGCACGCGCAGCAGCCCACCCGGTGGAATCACGTAGCCGTCGCCCACCATGATCCGGTCGGACGCCTGGTTACGCAGGTACCAGCCGGAGACGTCCACCGGCCGGTCAGAGACGTTGCGCAGCACCACGTGGTCGCCGGGGGAGTGGTAGCTGATCTCCTCCATGACCACGCCCGCCGCACCGGGCACCCGGTCGCGGCCCTGCAGCATGTCCTTCAGCGCGGACGGATAGTTGGTGATCATGCCCTCGACGCCCAGGTCCAGCGCCCACCGCCAGAGCTGCGGCGAGTCGACCGTCCACGGCACGAGCGCCATGCCCGCCTCGATGACCCGGGCCGCGTCCTCGGACCGCAACCGCCGGACGTCCGGGTTGACCGAGAAGATCCACCCGGCGAGGTCCGTCAGCTTCCCGCCCGCCGGCACGTCGTAGGTGATCAGCGAGACCGGGACATCGGGCAGCTGCGCGTGGAAGTCCCGAACGGCCTGCTCATCGAAGGACCCCACGATCAGCGGCGCGGCCGATGTGATCCACTCGGGGCGCCGCCGCAGCCGCGCGGCGACGGCAGCCGCTAGCCCGGGATTCACATCGGGCGACTTCAGCTCAAGGTTCAGGCCGACCCGGCCGCCGAGCAGGTCCAGCAGTTCGTCGAAGGTGAGGATGCGCTGACCGCTGAACTCGCCGTCGTACCACCCGCCGGCGTCGAGTTTCCGCAGCTCTGCGACGGTGAAATCGTGCACGTTCCAGGGCGCGCGGTCCGGAAACGCCAGCCGGGCGTCGGTCGTGCGGGCCAGCGTCACATCGTGGATGATCACCAGCTCCCCGTCGGCGCTGAGCTGCACATCCGTCTCGACGTAGTCGGCGCCCTCAGCGATCGCCAGCTCGAACGCGGCCGCGGTGTTCTCCGGCGCCATCCCGGACGACCCGCGGTGCGCGTACGTCGCGGCGTGGCCGCCGCCAGCGCTGGCCGGCGGTGTCGTGGCCGCCCGCGGAACCGGCGCCACCGCCGGTCCTGGACGGAGGGCCGGCCTCGATGACGGACTCGTGCTCATCCAGAACTCCTCGCAACGGGGCCGACGCCTCCGGCTCCTGTCCGACCCTAACGGAGATGCAGCTCGGCCTACCCGTCGCGGAACGTCCCGCGTCGGTGCTCCCACCGGGGATTGTCCGGCGCCTATCTCGGGTACCGCAGCCCTGCCGCCATCCGCGCCGCCAGGCCCCTTGGAGCTGCCATGACAGTCGATCTCCCCGCCCACGCGGTCACCGCCGGGGCCGTACCCGAAATCTGTGCCCGGCACGGTCAACCTGCCACCCGAAAGCGGAAGACTGTCTTCCGGTCCTACACACCCAAATGGGCCTACATCCTGCTCCTGTTCGGAGTGCTGCCGTTCGCGATCGTCGCCGCCGTACTGCAGAAGCGGGTCAAGGCCCCGACCTGGCCCTTCTGCGCCGACTGCGGCAGGTTGCGCACCCGCCGGCTGCTCACCGGCACCGGTCTGGTGCTGCTCGCGGTCGTCGGCGCGGTCGCACTCTCCGCCCTGATGCCCTCGAACGACGCGAGCGCCGGGCCGATCGTGCTGGTCTTCGTGCTGCTGGTCATCGCCGGGCTCGGTGTGGCCAGTACGGCCAGCAGCGGTTCGATCGCCTCCGGGTACGTGTCGAACGATGGCAACACCCTCCACGTGCGGCGCGCGCACCAGCGCTTCGCCGAGCAGGTCACGGCCCTGGCGCCCAGCCCGGGAGCCCAGCCCAACCAGGGGTACCAGCCCCACCCGCCGGCCGGGTCGCCGCAGTATCCGCCGGCTACCACCGCACCGGAGTACGGGACCGTCGGGCAGCCCTGGCCCCAACAGCCGCAGGGCGGACGGCCGCAGTAGGGCTCGGAGGTCGGGTCGGACCCCAGGGCTTCAGCCATCCGGCTCTGCCGATGAGCAGCGATGAGTCTCCGGGCCGCTCGGCGATGCGGCTGTGTGTGCTTCGTCGCGGCGAGGCAGCCGGTCGGGCTCAGGCCGAGAATGCAGCAATGCCGCCAAGCCGCCATGCGCGAGGGGACGGTCGCCCAGTTCGCTGATCCCGACCCATGCGATGTCGTCATGCTCGTCAGGTGCACGGTTGGTGGGAGAGCCGACCCAGTCGCCGATCTGCCAGACGCCCACGTGAACGGCGTCCTCGCCACTGCCGGCATGCCAGTCGCCCAACCGTGAGGCGGACTCCGCCACAATGTGAACACCCACCTCCTCGCGCATCTCCCGCGCGAGGGCTTGGAGCTCCGACTCACCCGCTTCGACGTGTCCCCCGGGCAGATCCCAGAGATCTGGGTATGCCCGGCGGGTCGGGCTGCGGTGTACCAGCAGGACCGCGCCGTTTTCCACGAGTGCGCCTGTGACGACGACATGCATGGAGGGATCAGAGCACAGGGGGTGTCAACTGCTGCCAAGGGAGTGTTCTTCAGGCGGCAGAGACGCGTTCTAGTGCGGTGTTTGGGCGAGGGGCTGCGGGAGTGTCGTACCCATCGCCAACACTGATCCCGAAGGGGGTGAGTGGGGGGGGTGGGTGTGCGCAGCATGCAGGCGTACCGGTTCGCTCTGGACCTGACGCCGTTGCAGGAGCGGTCGGTGTTGGCGCATGCGGGCGCGGCCAGGGTGGCGTACAACTGGGGCCTGGCCAGGGTGAAGGCCGTCATGGACCAGCGCGCCGCCGAACGCAGCTACGGTGTTCCTGAGCAGTTGCTGACTCCGGCCCTCGGGTGGAATCGCGCCGCGTTGCGCAAGGCGTGGAACCAGGCGAAGGCGCAGGTGGCGCCGTGGTGGCCGGAGTGCTCCAAAGAGGCGTTCAACACCGGCCTGGACAACCTGGCCCGCGGGTTGAAGAACTGGTCCGACTCCCGGGCAGGCAAGCGGAAGGGGCGGCGAGTCGGATTCCCGCGGTTCAAGTCCCGCCGCCGCAGCACCCCCAGCGTCCGGTTCACCACCGGGGCGATCCGGGTGGAGCCCGACCGTAAGCATGTGGTGCTGCCCCGGCTGGGCCGGCTCAAGCTGCACGAGTCCGCCCGCAAGCTCGCCCGCCGTATCGAGGCAGGCACGGCTCGGATCCTGTCGGCGACGGTGCGCCGGGACGGCGGGCGGTGGCAGGTCGCGTTCTGCGTCGAGGTCGAGCGGGTCGAGCGCATCCCGAGGCGGCCGCGGGCGGTGGTCGGTGTTGATGTGGGGATCAGCCATCTGGCGGTGTTGTCCACCGGTGAGATGGTGCCCAACCCGCGGCATCTGGACGAGGCCGGCCAGCGGATGCGGCGGCTGTCCCGGCGGCTGTCCCGGCGGCTCGGCCCGGACCGGCGCACCGGCCGGCGGCCCTCGAATCGGTGGGAACGCGCCCGCCGGCAAGTCGCCCGCGCGCATGCGCGGGTAGCGAACCTGCGCCGTGACAACCTGCACAAGCTCACCACCGGGCTGGCCCGCGAGTACGGCACGATCGTGGTCGAAGACCTCCACGTGGCCGGCATGCTGGCCAACCGGCGGCTGGCCCGACGCATCGCGGATGCCGGCTTCGCCGAGATCCGCCGGCAGGTGGGCTACAAGACGTCGTGGAACGGTGGCCGGCGGATCGTCGCCGACCGCTGGTATCCCTCCAGCAAAACCTGCTCGGACTGCGGTGCGGTGAAAGCCAAACTGCCGCTGCGTGTCCGAACCTACCTCTGCGACTCTTGCGGTTTGGTCCTCGATCGGGACCTGAACGCCGCCCGTAACCTCGCCGCCCTCGCGCATGAAGTCACCGTCACCACCGCCGGGAGTGGCCCGGTGGCAGGACGTGGAGCCGACCGTAAGACCCGCCCCGGCGGGCCGGTGGCCATGAAGCGTCAACCCGGCACCGCCCACGCGGACAAGACCGGGACCGTCCCACCGCAAGGCGGGACATGCCGATCAGTCGCTAGAGCGCACTGACAGGTAACGGTAGGACAGGCCCGCTCCAGCCGAAGGGGCGCGCAGACGTCCGGATCTGCCGCTGGTCGGGCGTCGCGGCGTCCCTCGGGCCGATGAGAGGGCGCGCCGCTGGTCCGGGCATAACAACTCCAAACCCCCCCGGAGTGCATCCGCTACGGCCTTCCGCATCCGGCTACGCCGGTCGGTCTTCGGCGGGCCGCCTGCCAGCCGGGATCCGCCCGGCGGCTCCGCTCCGGTCAGGCATTAGGGCCGGGATCTTCGTCCGGTAACGCCGCCCGGGTGGGCGGTACCGGAAACAGGTCCCGGCGGGCGCCGCTGATCCCGGCCGCCTGTTCGTGCGCGCGGTTCAGGATCGCCTCCACCTCCCGTCGGGCGGCGGTCACGATCCCCTCGGCGTCGAGCCGCGCCTTGGCGCGGTGATCGTCGGCCTGCTCCTCGGCGAGTTTGAGGAGCTGTTCTACCCGGGTGCCCAGGCCGCTGAGGGTTGGCCTGCCGGTTCCGTCGTCGTTCCGCGGCAACCGTGGTTCCTGTGGTCGCCCCGTCGCCCGCCGGCCCGGCGTCCTCGTCGCCGTCCACCAGGCCGTCCCCGACGAGATCGGATTCTGTCGTACCGACCAGGGACAGCGCGATGCCGAGCGCGGCGATCGCGACGCCGGACCAGACGGCGGCAGACCCGAGAGACGGACCGACCGTGGCGCCGACGCCGAGCCCGAAAAGGATGGCGGCAGCCTTGGCCCGCTTGCGCACAGGTCCTCCTCGAGTGGTGGGGGCGTGAGCTTCCGGTTCCAGCATGACGAACGAGTCAACCCGGGTCAGAACGCGTCGGAACGCCCCGACGCAAGAGGGGCGCTGGACCAGCCGAGCTCATAGTCTCCAGTGGCGGACAATCGAATACCCGAATCTGCCGCCGTCCGGACGCTCAGTGGGGAAACGCGCGCGGGATCCGTGCGCTGAGGAGTTCGTCGCGGAACGCTTGGATGCGCGTGATGACCTGTCGCCTGCCGATGGTGTGCTCGATGCGGTCGAGGTACAGGCATCGCGCGGCGAGCTTGTCTAGGTCGACGGTGAAGTAGATCGCCATCAGCGGGTTGACGAACAGGTCGCCCCCGCCGGTGCGCCGGGTAAACCGGACGTCTCCGAACGCGCCGCTGGTGGCGGCGGCGATTTGTCCTTGGACGATGCTCGGCCGGTCCGGGGTAGCGGCCTGAGCGTCGGCGACAGCTTCGCGGTACAGCGCCGCCTCACGGCTGGAACCGGGGATGGACAGGGCGCCGAGGTAGCCGCCGTCGCGGTCGAGTGCGGCGAGGTTCTCCAGCACCTGGACGTGGTTGACGCCGTCGTAGGCGTCGATACCGAAGCCGAGACTGGTCACCAGCTTGACCGGCACGTCCAGCGCGGCCACGGCGGCCAGGCTGGTGATGTCCTCCACCGGGGTGCCGAGATCGCTTTCGTCGCCGCGCAGCAGGACATCGGTGCCGCCGTCGACCAGCACGACCGCATCGATGTCGAGTTGTTCGACCAGGTGCCGGTACGCCGCCCGTAACGGCTGGACACCGAGAGGCGGAAAGGCGTACACGGTCGACGGCAGCTCCTGAGTCGCCAGCCACCGGGCGAGCGTCCGTTCGGGGAAGTACCAGTCCGGGCTGGTAGTGCCCGGCCGCACTGCCGCGACGTCCTCCGCCACCCACGCGTCCCGGTCCATCAATTCGAGCTGGGAGAAGGACAGGCTGGCCAGGTGGACCTGTGCGCCGCCGCGCCACAGGGCGAACGCCAAGGGCAGGCCGGCGTACACGTCGAACCCTCCGCCCGCTCCGGCTATGAGGATGCTCCGCGCTGGCGCCAGCGCGACGAACAGCGGCGGAACGGCCAACGAGAACACACCGGGGTCGGCCGGCAGGGCCGCAGGGTTCATCACCGCTCAATGATCAGCCACGACCCGGCGATCCAAGCTTCCGTGGCCCACCCGCAACGGACAACAGCGATCGGGCGTACGCACATGCCGCTGATCGTGTGCGTCGGCGTCGGAGGCGCCGCGTCACCCCAGGTAAACGGCGGAGACAGCTCGTGGCGGTCTTTGCCGATCAGCTGGCCAGCTTCTCGAAGAGTTCGTTCGGGGTGTCGTAGTACCTCGTCGTCCGGCCGAGGTGCGTCATGCCGAGCCGCCTGCAGACGGCCTGGGAGGCACGGTTGTCCGGATCCGTGACCGCGATGGCCCTCGTCAGACCCCGGCTGAACGCGTCGTCCAGGACCGCCGCCGCTGCTTCGGTGGCATAGCCGTGCCCCCAGGCGTCCGGGTGCAGGTGCCAGCCGATCTCGACATCGGTCGGCCCGCCAGCCGGTTCCCCGGCCGACAGGGGAATCGGCTTGAGCAGGAGGTTTCCCACCAGCCGGCCGTCCGCCGCTGTGGTGATGGCCCAGATCCCGTGGATCGGGTCGTCGATGGCGCATCGGCGTGTGATCGAGGCGAGGGCATCCTCCCGGTTGTTCATGATCGTGGGCTGCGCGCCCAGGAATCGCACGACCTCCCAGCGCGACTCGAGATCCAGAAGGAAGTCGGCGTCCTCATCGCGCCAGGGGCGCAGCAGGAGGCGGTCGCTCGCGATGGTGCGCATGCGACCAAATCTAGTCAGCGCCGAGCAACGGCCAGCTACGGCGTCAACGCTTGCCGCTGCTTGCCGCCCCGCTTCTGGAATAGGTGGTCTGGCCTGCCGCGGTAGTCGTGGCGGTCGGCCGTTGGGTCATCCGAGCCACCGATCGAACCACGCGCGGGTGCGGCGGAGCACGTCGAGTTGGTGGTTGCGTTCGCGGATCGAGTGGTTCTCCCGGGGATAGACGACGTACTCGTGCTCGACCCCGAACCTGCGCAGCGCGCGGTGGTAGAACTCCGCCTGTGACACCGGAACGTTGCTGTCGTTCTCGCCGTGCAGGATGAGCACCGGCGTGCGGACCTTGGAGGCGTACGAGACCGGGCTGAGCCGGTCGTGGCGGTGTGGACCTGTTCCTTCCCAGCCGCTGCTGCCGCCGAGGGCAGCCTCGAACGGCCCCTGCTCTCCGGTTGCGGCGACCATTCCCCAGTCGCTGATTCCGGCGCCCATCACGGCGGCCTTGAACCGGTCCGTCTGCCCGACCGCCCATGCGGCCATGAAACCGCCGTGGCTCCAGCCGCCGATGCCCAGCCGGTCGGGGTCGGCGACGCCGTCGGCGATGAGCAGGTCGATGCCGGCACAGATGTCGGTCCACTCGTCCAGGCCAACCGCCCCGGCGACGCGCACCGCGAAGTCGTGGCCGTGCCCTCGGCCGCCGCGCGGGTTCGGCAGAAACACGGCGTAGCCCGCGGTCGCCAGCCACTGGCCGGACGGGTGCCAGCCAAGCTGGAGTCGGTCGGCGTGCCGTTCGTACGGGCCGCCGTGAACGAGAGTTACCAGCGGAAACGGCCCCTCCTTGTGGGACCGGCCGGCGGGCAGGATCAGCAGACCGTCCAAGGCCAGCCCGTCGGATGCCTCGTACGACAAGCGTTCCTGGACACCCCACCGGATGTCGCGGAGTTCGGGCCTGAGATCGGTCAGGCTCGTCAGTGGCCCGCAAGTAGGGCCGGCGTGGACGTTTCCGGGCTCGTAGGACGTGCTCACCACGGCCGCGACGGCCTCACCGTCCCGGCTCGTGGTCAACGACGTCGCGAGGCCGTCGACCCGGGACATCTCGGCGAGGTTGGGCCCGGCCGGATCGAGCCGGTGGATCGCGGTGTCGAGGCCGTCGGCGACCAGCACCAGCGGCAGACCGGCGTCGACCTGAACCAGGCTGCTCGGACAGGCGGTCGTGCCGGCGGTCAGGTTACGATGCTCGCCCACCGGCCCCCTCATCGGCACGGCGACATCGAGAACCGCGTGTCCGCCCACCAGAGCGGGTGGAGTCTTCGCGACATATGCCAGGTGCCAGCCGTCGTCGGCGGGCCACCAGACGAGCGACGACGCGTCCGCCGCGGCCGGGCCGAGGTCCCGCGTCACGCCGCTGTCCGGATCGAGGAGGTGGATACCGGGCTCCGCCAGGCCCGGGTCCACGTCGGGAGTCGACCAGGTCAGTACCGCCAGGATTCCATCGCCGGGTCGCTGGGCCACCTCGACGACATGGCGATCGCCGAACGCATCCGGTGTCCGGATCTCGCTGCTCCGTACGTCGACCAGCCGCAGCCGGTCCGGGCGTACGCCTTCACCCCACACCCGAGCGTCGTCACGCTCCCTGTCCCGGCGTTCGTCCTCGGCGGACGGTTCATCGGCTGCGATGACGGCGACGAGGTCCGGTTCGGCCAGTGGGAGGTGCCCGGACACCCCACCGGCCCAGCACGTGACCGCCTCCACGACACCGTCGAACAGCCCCACCCGGTGCAGTTGCGCCGTACCGCGCTCGGCCCGGTCGGAGAGAAAATAGATCAACAGCGAATCCGCAGCCCACAGCGGCGCTGAATCGCACGCCTCACCGCAGGTCAATCGTCGCGGAGACACAGTCCCGCCGACGGCGGCGACCCAGAGCTCACTCACGGGGTGATCACCAGCCCGCCCGACCGGGGCGACCACGTAAGCGACCCACTTGCCGTCGGGCGACAGCGCCAGTGCCTGCGGAACACGACCATCAACCACCGACTCGGCGGTGAGCTGTGCACGGGCCACCGAGGCACAGTATCGATCAACTACTACGGCGGCCAACCGCTGCCGCGAGCCGCAGCATGGCAGCGGCGTCCTCGCGGGCCGTACCAATCTCGACCGACAACGCCGGGAGGAAACGATCTCTGCTTGATCGAATGCTCGCATCTGTCGACGTGCGTGTGGAGGGCTTGAGGGGTCGCAACGGCGATGAGTTTCGTTACGGTGCCCAGTCTGTATTCCCGTGCACCCGCTCTCCCGACTCTCGGGAGAGCGTCATGACCGTTACGTACAGGAGGCAAGCGTGAAGCTTCTTCTCACATCTGCGGGCGTCCAGAATCCGAGCATCCGCGACACGCTGGTCGACCTGCTGGGCAAGCCCATCGCCGACTCCAGTGCCCTCTGCATCCCTACGGCGTGCCACCCCATGGGCGGGCCAGCCTCGGCCTGGCGCTTCATCACCGGTCAGACGCCGCTACCCATGTGCGGCCTGGGCTGGAAGTCGCTGGGCGTCCTTGAGCTGACAGCGCTGCCCAGCATCGGTGAGGAGCGGTGGGTCCCCTGGGTCCGGGAGGCTGACGTCATGCTCGTGGCCGGCGGCGATGCGACGTACCTGTGCCACTGGATGCGGCAGTCCGGGTTGGCGGACCTCCTGCCGTCGCTGCGGGACACCGTCTGGGTGGGGTTGAGTGCTGGGAGCATGGTGCTGACCCCCCGGATCGGTGCGGACTTCGTCGAGTGGCAGTCCGCGCCCGACGACCGCACACTGGGGGTCGTCGACTTCTCGATCTTTCCGCACCTAGGTCTCGAGCCGGACAACACCATGGCTGGTGCCGAGAGATGGGCGGCCGAGATCGCGGGTCCGGCGTACGCGATCGACGACCAGACGGCCATCAAGGTGACCGACGGCACCGTGGAGGTCGTCTCCGAGGGGCACTGGAGGCTGTTTCCCGCGTAGCCGCGGCCAAAGTGATCGGTGTGGCGAAGCGCCCGCTCATGGCCGACCGGGCGCTAGGTTTCCCCACCGTCGCCCTACGGGTTGCGCCGCACGCTCGTGCCGATGAGAGTGCGTAAGAGTGGGCAACGCGAGACCGACCACTTCAAGCTGGGTTGTCGCTGCGAGACGGGTTAGAAACCGACGGCGGTAGCCCGTAAACGCCGGTCGCCGTCACGGTGGCGTCGTCGATCCAGCTCGGGTCGATGCTCCATCGACCGGCCATCGCCATCACGTCGAACTCGGACGGCGTTGTGTCGTACCAGGCTGTCCACTCATCGTCCGACCAGTGTTCCCGCCCGGGCTCCATACCGCGAATGCCGATGCCCAGTTCAATTTCGTCAGCCGTCGGATCACCGACGAACAGCGGCACCTCACCTCGCTCGCCGACCCAGCAGTAGGCGCGCAACAGCTCACCATCCCGGGCCCAGGCCCAGGCGTGATAGTCCGGGACCCGTTCGGTGGCGAAGAACTGCACCTCGCCCAGGCACCGGCTCAGCTCCCTCAGCCAATCGGGGAAGGCCGGCTCGGTCGCGTCGAAACCCGCCGGCATATGCAGCCGACCGTGGGCGAAGGTCCAGCCTGGCACCGGCGCGGCCACGTACACGCCGTGCCGGTAGGCCCGGTCGGTGCCGGTAGCCCAGTCGAGGACCTCCCGGTCGTGCAAACCAAGCGCATCGGCGACCTCCCCGAGGGCCCGATCTCGGACAGCCAACCACGACGTCTTAAAACCGAATCCCGCCACGCTGCCATGATCCCAGGAACCTGTTTCGCATCTGGGGGCATCCGGATCTGGCCGACCGGGCGTTAGGTTCTCTCGCCGTCGCCCGACAGGTTGCGCCGCACGCTCGTGCCGAGAGGAGTGCATGCCTTGGGTGTGCGGATCGTCCTGTCGGTCTGTGGTAATCCGTGCGACCTTGATGGTGAAGATGGGTCGCGCCGGGCGGTCCGAGGCGGCCCTGGCCTAGGTGCCCTGCGGACGCGGTTTGGTGGTGGCGCGGTGGTAGCGGCCGGCGAGCGTACGCACGAGTTCGACGAGTTCCGCGGGTTCCGTCACGGTGAAGTCGACGCCGAGCAGGCCGAGGTGGACGGCGAGCGCCTCGATGCTGTCCGCGCCGGTGTCCAGCAGACAGTGGGTGTCGTCGACGGGGGTGATGGTGCCGATGGCGGCGTTGATTTGCTCGATGAGCTGTTCGGCCGGTGCGTGCACGACGACCCGGGCCTGGTACCGCCAGGCGGCCGACGACACGCCCCGGCGTACCTGGTCGACGGCTTCCTCGGGGAGATCTCGGGGGGTGAATCTGGGACCTGTTGGGGTGCGTGGGTGGAGCCGGTCCACCCGGAACGTCCGCCAGTCAGCCCGCTCGACGTCGAACCCGACGAGGTACCACCGTCGTCCCCAGTTGACCAGCCGGTACGGTTCCACCTCGCGCCGACTCTCGGAGCCGTCGTGGCTTCGGTAGTCGAATCGCAGGCGCTCGTGGTCCCGGCAGGCGGCGGCGAGGGCGCTCAGCGTGTCGGCGTCCACCCGCGGGCCCAGGTCGTCCCGCGGCACCGCTACGGCGTAGTGCTTGAGGGCGTCGACGCGACGCCGGAGGCGGGCTGGCAGCACCTGCTCCAGCTTGGCCAGTGCGCGCAGCGAGGTTTCCTCGACCCCGGTGATGGTGCCCCCGGCGGCGGTGCGGAGCCCGATCGCCACCGCGACTGCCTCCTCGTCGTCGAGCAGCAGGGGCGGCAGTGCGGCGCCGGCGCCGAGTCGGTAGCCGCCTACCGCGCCTCGGGTGCCGTGCACCGGGTAGCCGAGGTTTCGCAGGCGTTCCACGTCGTTGCGGACGGTGCGGGTGCTGACCGAGAGCCGCTCGGCCAGTTCGGCGCCGGTCCACTCGCGGGGCGTCTGGAGTAGCGAGAGCAGGCGCAGCAGCCGCGCGGAGGTTTCCAACATTCTTCGGAGTCTGTCAGAGCATTAGGAACGGAGTTTGCCTAATTCGTTCCTACGCTGATGACCATGACGAACGACAGCACGGTCGCCCCGTTCCGCATCGACATCCCCCAGGTCGACCTCGACGATCTCCAGCAGCGGCTGGCTCGGACCCGGTGGGCGGAGGAACTGCCCGCGGGCGAGTCGGCGCCGGCCGGCCCGGTGCCGCCCGGTTGGGAGTACGGCGTACCGGTGGGCTACGTCAAGCAGTTGGTCGAGCGGTGGCGCACCAGCTACGACTGGCGGGCCTGGGAGGCGAAGCTGAACGCGTACCCGCAGTTCACCACTGAGATCGACGGCCAGGACGTCCACTTCCTGCACGTGCGGTCGCCGGAGCCGGACGCGACGCCGCTGATCCTGACCCACGGCTGGCCGACCTCGGTGGTCGAATGGCTGGACGTGATCGGCCCGCTCACCGACCCGCGGGCCCATGGCGGCGACCCGGCGGACGCGTTCCACCTCGTCATTCCGTCGGTGCCGGGTTTCGGCTTCTCCGGGCCGACCCGGGAGCGCGGCTGGGACCGGTACCGGGTAGCCCGGGCCTGGGCCGAGCTGATGCGCCGGCTCGGGTACGACCGGTACGGCGCGGTCGGCAACGACGGCGGATCGCTGATCTCGCCCGAGGTGGGCCGGGTCGACCCTGAGCACGTCTGCGGCGTGCACGTGACGCAGGTCTTCTCCTTCCCGTCGGGCGAACCCGCCGAGCTGGCTGGTCTGTCCAAGGAGGAGCGCGGCAAGCTCGCGTTCGCCGAGTGGTTCACCCAGAACCGGGGCGCGTACGACAAGCTCCAGTCCACCGAGCCGCAGAATCTGGCGCACGCCCTGGCCGACTCCCCGGCCGGTCTGCTGGGCTGGCACGCGCAGCTGCTCGGCGCTTCACTCGACCCGGACTATGTGCTCACCAACGTGACGATCTACTGGCTGACCAACACGGCAGCCTCAGCCGCCCGGTTCTACTGCGAGGACGCGGCGGCGGCCCCCGCACAACAGAAGTCGAACGGCCGGGGCACGTCCGTGCCCGAGCCGACCACCGTGCCCCTCGGCCTGGCCAATTTCGCCTGGGACTTCCAGTCCATCCGGACGTTCGCCGACCGCGACCACAAGAACATCCTCTCCTGGAACGTCTACGACCGGGGCAGCCACTTCGCCGCCCACGACGCGCCCGATCTGCTCGTCCACGACATCCGGCAGTTCTTCGGCAAGGTTCACTGATCCGCCGCCGATCGTCGGCGGACCCCCTCAGACCCCATGTATTCGCTCGAAAGGAAACCCTCATGTATCTCGTCATCGGTGCCACGGCTCACTTCGGACGTCAGACGGTAGAGGAACTGGTCGCCGCGGGTGCGCCGGTGCGGGCGCTGACCCGTACCCCGGAGCAGGCCGGGCTCCCGGCGGAGGTCGACGTCGTCCTGGGCGATCTGACCAAGCCCGAGACGCTGCCGGCGGCGCTGGCTGGCGTCGAGGCCGCCTTCCTGGTTCTGCAGTACGGGATGGATGTCGCTCCGCTGCTGGCGGCCGCGGGCCAGGCCGGGGTGCGTCGGCTGGTGTTCCTGTCCTCGGGGGCGGTCGTCCCCGGCGCCGAGCGGCAGCCCGACGTGATCGCCCAGTACCACCGAGATGTCGAGCAGGCCATCGAGGCGTCCGGGATCGAGTGGACGTTCCTGCGGCTGCTGTTCCCCGCCATCAACTCGTTGACGTTCGCGATGCAGCTCCAGGGCGGTGACGTCATTCGCTCGCCGTACGCCGAAGCGGCCTTCAGCGCCGTGCACGAGAGGGACGTCGCCGAGGTGGCCGCGCGGATCCTGATCGGCGGCGGGCACGCGGGGCGGGCCTACGATTTGACCGGCCCCGAGTCGCTGACCCAGGCACAACAGGTCCGCATCCTCGGCGAGACGCTGGGGCGCCCGCTCACCGTCGAGGACCTCGACCCGGAGCCCGTGCTGCAGCAGATGAGCCAGTTCATGGACCCCGAGTTCCTGGCGGCGCTGTTCGCTCTCATGGCTGACGCGGTCGGCAAGCCCGCACCGGTCAACGACGTCATCGAGCAGATCACCGGGCACCCCGCCCGCACCTACGTCGAGTGGGCCGCGGATCACCGGGCCGACTTCGGCGGCTGATCAACGACGCAGGGGCGGCATCCGCCGCCCCTGCCATCTGGACGGAAAGGACGGCACGGTGGCACAGGTGCTGGGGCGACGGGAGTTGGGGCGCGCCCTGCTGGCCCGTCAGATGCTGCTGGAACGGGCCGACGCGACCGCCGAGGAGGCGGTCACCCGGCTGGTCGGCATGCAGGCGCAGGCGCCGTACGCGCCCTACTTCGGGCTCTGGAGCAGATTGCGGAAGTTCGGCACCGCCGACCTCGTGGACGCGCTGACCGAGCGCCGCCTGGTGCGGGTCGCGCTGATGCGCAGCACCGTCCACCTGGTCACCACGGCGGACTACCGCTCGTTGCGGCCATGGGCGCAGCCCGCGCTCGACTGTGAGCTGGATACCGCGTTCAAGACGATCCTGACCGGTCTGGACCGTGCGACCGTGGCGGAGTCGGGCCGGGCGCTGCTCGGCGCACGACACCTCACCCCCAAGGAACTCGGGGCGGCGCTGCACCAGCGGTGGCCCGATCGCGAGCCCCGCGCGCTCGCCACCGTAGTGCGGAACCTGGTGCCGGTGGTGCAGGTGCCGCCACGCGCCATCTGGGGCGTCGGCGGCACCACCCGGTACGCGACGGCGGCCGGCTGGACCGGAGCCGAGCCCGCCCCCGCCGCCGATTCCGAACAGATCGTGCTGCGCTACCTCGCCGCGTTCGGCCCGGCCTCGGTCACCGACGTGCAGACGTGGGCCGGCCGAACCCGGCTGCGTCCCGTCCTGGAGAGGCTGCGGCCGCGGCTGGCGGTCTTCCGTGACGAGCACGGGGTGGAGCTGTTCGACCTGCCTGATGCGCCACGCCCCGACGCCGACGCCTGCGCTCCGGTTCGCTTCTTGCCCGAATACGACAACCTCCTGGCCTCCCACACCGACCGCACCCGCGTGATCTCGGAGGAGGCCCGCAAGCGGGTCATGACGCGCAACGGGATGCGCGCCACCTTCCTGGTGGACGGGCAGGTGACGGGCGCCTGGAAGCTCCATCCGGGCAAGGCGTCAGCGACTCTGGAGATCGACCCGTTCCGGCCCTTGACCGCCACCGAGCGCGCCGAGATCGAGACCGAAGGCGCCCGACTGCTGGAGTTCGCCGCGCCCGGCGTCGCCCACGACCTCCGCGACGGCACGGCCCCGTCCGTCGGCTCGAGGACAAGGTGACCGGCGAGGAAACCGATCAGCACTGATCAGCCGTGCTCATGCGCGCCTTCCACCGACGCCCGCTCATAGCCGAGCGGGTGTGCGCCGCCGGCACCTTCCCTCACCGTCCGTACGTCGGTCGCAGTCTCCCGCTGGTACGTATGGACACACGCCCTGCCGACGCGCCGACGTCTCGGGTCGCCAAAGGTCACTGCTCCCGTGCAGGTCGAAGCGGACTGCACCGCTCCTGCCCCTGAGCGCGCCGGTCAGCCAAGATCACGTGCGCACATCTGCCGCAATCCGTGCTTGCGCATGTACCGTACGCGTTAATGGCCGTAGCCGAGCTGTCGGCTGCTGCGCGCGGGGACGCTGTCGACGTGCTGCACCTCGGCGGTCGCGCTGCTCGGGCTGGTCGCGTTGGGGCCGGTCACCCGGCGAACTCGGGGCGCCTGACAACGAAGTCATCCACGATCCGTTGATCCTCGGACGAGAACGCCGCCCGCGGCACCGGGATTTGGCTCATGCCGTACTTCAGCAGCCAGGTGTGGCGTCCCCGCCGAATCCGGGTGATGCCGGACCAGTCGATTTGTGTTTGGCTGCTCGCGGTCTGGATGTGGACGCCCGACGTGCTCATCTCGTACCGGAACGGCTCGACGAAGAGGCTGCGCTGCAGCAACCAACTCAGTACCGGAAGGAGTTCGGTCACGGCGAACGCGGCACACAACACCAGCACGAGGTAGAGCAGCCGCCCGTTGAACCCGGTCAGTGTCGTGAGCAGCACAGTCAGTGCCGCGAGGGCGAGCAGGAGCGTCCGTATGACGCGTTGCCGGCGGCCCTGTGCGTCTTGGCTCATCCGCCGTAGCAGGCCGTACGTCATCTGCACTTCCCCGGTTGCGTGCACGCGCCGCAGTATGGCACGGCATCGCCGCAAGTCGCGCGTCGCCCAGCGTGACGGCGATGGCCGTCCGAAGCGTCGGGAACCTGCCGAGTGAAGGACCATGGTCCACCACGGCAGACAGCTATCCGGCATCTGGGTTGCACCCGCGCAGCGGATAGCCTTCCTGGCCCTACTACGGCTACTCAGTTCCGGATCTGCCGCTGGTCGGTGCCGGGGATCGCGCCGGGTCGGGCGAGGAAGGCGGGCTCACGACGCGGCGATTACCGCAGGCCTTTTCGATGTTCGGCGATTCGGCTCCTGCCGAGACCATGGCGGATGACGGAGACTGGAGCGATGTCTCACGATGTCGGGGGTGCGCCACGAACCCAGGTAGCAGTCACCGCTCTGCTCATCGTCGTCGGCGTGCTCATCCTCTTCGTCCCCGCCGGTGACGAGGGCCGAGTCCTCGTGCGGATCAGCGAAGGTCACGGACTATCCGCCGTAGACGGGGTCGGCGCGGCACTGCTGGCGTTGGGCGGTACCTGGCTGGAAGTGCTCGTGGTATGGCGCCTGCCGTCCCTCGCCCTGCCCCCACGGGCCTTGTTCGGACTCGGCCTGCTGGCCGGCCTCGGCATGGGGCTCTTGATCGCCTCGGTCTTTTCGGGATTCTTCTGGTGGTGGGCTGTCGGCGCCACCGCTCTTGGCGTTGCCGTCCTGGTCCTCGTGCCCCTCACGGCGTGCCGTTGAGGTCGCTGACCGAACGTCCGCTTCTGCCGCTGTCCGCGCGTTGGTAGCGCCTGGTGCCATGCGCTGTCATGCCGATGAGCGGACGTTCGATACGGTTCCGTGTCTGCCGGCGGCGGCCGCAGAATCTCATCTCAGTCCAGTTGCCGTGTCGGCTGGGTCGACCAGCGTTTCAGCGGCTATTGACCCCGGCCGGGGGCGTGACTGAGCCGGCGGGTGACGACGGGTATGACGATCGCCGCAGCGACGATGTGTGCCAGGGCGAGCATCAGCTTGGTCGAGGTCGCAGTGGCACCGGCGAGGTATGGCCTGGCCATGGACACCGCAGTTAGTGCGATGGTGGTCCATAGGTAGGTGCGCGCCGGATGGCGGGCGCCACGGGCGAGAAGTACCGCGAGGACCGTGCCCCAGAACACGCAGGTCGCCGTGCCCGCGACGAACATGCCGATGGTGATCGGCCCGGAGACGGAGGCCGCGATGTTGCCCGCCTCCATCGGTACACCTGCTGCACGGGCAGCCAGGCCGTAGAGTTCGGTCGCGATGGCTGCGGCCAGTCCGGCCAGCACGCTGACCAGCCACACCGGCCTAGTGGCGAGGACGTCGGTGGACGGGACTGTCGTGGTACCCATGATGGTTCTCCCTCGGTCTGGTTTGCCTTCGCCAGATGGACGGAGCGGTGGCGCTGGTCCCGACATCGCCGGCGCAGAAGTTTTTTTCGGGTAAGGATGTCGAGGGTGGCGTGCCGGCTCCGTTCGGGGAGTGACAGCGCGCCGGCACGGTGCGCGGACCGGAAGGACGACCTTGATGAAGTACATGCTGCTGATCTATGGCAACCAGGAGAAGTGGAGCTCGATCCCGGCTGAGACCTGGCCGGAGGAGATCGCCAAGCAGGACGCGTTCAATAAGAAGTACCAGGGTACGGGCGAACTGCTGGGCGCGTACGGCCTGGCCGACGCCGCGGCGGCGCGGCTGGTGCGGCGCAAGGACGGCGCTCCGGCGATCACCGACGGGCCATACCTGGAGACGAAGGAGTACCTCGCCAGCTTCTATCTACTGGACTGCGAGAACGAGCAGCGGGCGTACGAGATCGCCGCGAACATGCCGTGGGCGGACGTCGAGCCCGTCGAGGTGTGGCCAGTCCTGCACGAGGCGGCCGCCGACCTGTGATTCCTGACCGAGGCGTCGAGGACCTGCTGCACGAACTGGCGCCGCAGGTCCTCGGCGCGTTGGTTCGCCGGTACGGGCGGTTCGACACGTGCGAGGACGCGACGCAGGAGGCGCTTCTTCGGGCCGCGATGCGGTGGCCCGCCGAAGGCATTCCGGACAACCCCCGCGGCTGGCTGGTCACCGTTGCTTCCCACCGGTTGCTCGACGAGATGCGCAGCCACCAAGCCCGGCGGCGGCGCGAGGACGCGATCGTCGCCGCAACCCCGCAATCGGAACTGCTGGGCCGGCCGGCGGACGCCGATCGGGGCGCCGACCGCGACGACTCACTAACCGTGCTGTTCCTGTGCTGCCACCCGGCGCTGTCGCCGCCCAGCCAGATCGCGCTGACCTTGCGCGCGGTCGGCGGCCTCACCACCGCGCAGATCGCTGCCGCGTTCCTGGTCCCGGAGGCGACCATGGCACAACGCATCAGCAGAGCAAAACAAAGCATCAGAATCAGCGGTATGACCTTCGCGATGCCCGAAGGACCGGAACGCGCCGAGCGACTGCGCGCCGTGCTGCACGTTCTGTACCTGCTCTTCAACGAGGGCTACGCCGCTACCACCGGCCCGGACCTCACCGCACCTCAGCTGTCCGACGAGGCGATCCGGCTCACCACCTGGCTGCGACGGCTGCTCCCCGACGACAGTGAGGTGGCCGGGCTGCTGGCCCTGATGCTGCTCACCGAGGCGCGGCGACCCGCCCGTACGACACCGGACGGGGCGTTGGTGCCGCTTGCCGAGCAGGATCGCAGCACCTGGGACCCCAAGCTCATCGGCGACGGGGTCGCACTCGTTACCGAGGCGCTGGCCAGGGGCCCAGTCGGCCCGTACCAGGTGCAGGCGGCCATCGCCGCGGTCCACGACGAGGCCGAGCACATGGACGCGACCGACTGGCCGCAGATCCTCGCCCTGTACGAACTGCTGGAGCAGCTGGCGCCGGGTCCGATGGTCACGCTCAACCGTGCAGTCGCCGTCGCCATGGTGCACGGCCCGTCAGCAGGGCTGGATCTGCTGGCAGCGCTGGAATCCGACAACCGGATGGTGCACCACCACCGCCTCCTCGCGACCCGCGCCCATCTGCTCGAACTGGCAGGCGAGCACACCGCCGCCGCAGCCGACTACCGCGAGGCCGCCCGACGCGCCACCAGCCTGCCAGAGCGCCGCCACCTCACCACTCGCGCCACGCGACTCGGATCATAACGGCATCCCACACTCAGAGTGAGCAACTGAGGCCGCTCAGCCTTGCGTCGATAGCCTGCTCAGAAACTGCGGAGCTCGATCCGCTCAAGAACATCCGCATCTGGCCGCAGAGCGTGCGCTGCGCGGGCGCCGGCGTTCGGAAATTCGGTTTGCTCTAGATCCGCGCGTGCTTAGTGTCTGCCGCTGTGGGACGCCTGGAGGTCGACTCTTACCTGATCTGCGCGACGCCACGCACGGGAAGTACCTTGCTGTGCGGTCTACTGGAGTCGTCCGGGGTCGCTGGCCACCCAGCCTCCTACTTCAATCGAAAGACGCTGACTGCGTACGCCGATGCCTGGCACATCGCCCGACCGCGTGATGGACGGATCGACGAAGGGTTCGTGCGGGCGGCGCTGACGGTCGGTAGAACTTCGAACAATGTCTTCGGTGGGCGGCTCATGGCAGAGACGATGCCGGAGCTGATCGCTGGTCTTGCTGCCTCCGCACCAAGACCAGCGGACACTGACCTGGACCTGTTGATCGCTCAGTTCGGTCGACTTCGATTCGTCCACTTGCGGCGACGCGATGTCATCGCACAGGCCGTGTCGTGGGCGAAGGCACTGCAGACCCACTTCTGGCATCCCCATGAGGCCGTCGCTCCGGGAGGCCAAGATCCTCGATACGACGAGGTGCTCATCGGCCAGCTCGTCGCCACGATCGAGAGTGCCGAGGCGGACTGGGCGACCTGGTTCGACGGTCACGGCATCGTGCCTCACGAGGTGACGTACGAGGAGCTGGCGGCGGATGCACGGTCCGCTGCACAAGGGGTGCTCGACTACCTCGGCCTAACGGTTCCACACGGCCGGCAGCTGATCGTCCGACACCATCGGCAGGCCGACCAGGTCAACGCCGATTGGACCTCGAGGTTCAAGTCTCGCTGACGGTCCGATCCAGCTGGGTGCTTGTCGGCTCACTAGCCGAGAGAACGGAGTGCGTCCGCCCATGCCGCAGACGCATGCGCTGCGGCATCCGGATCTGCCGCGATCCGCGCGCTACGCAAGGTGAGATGACCGCTCGCGGTCGTCGATCGCCCAGAGCTTATGCTCCCGTCCTTCGCAGACGTCGCGGACGGTCCTCAGAACCGTCACCGGAATCTCCGATCGCCGTGGCCTGCCGGTACCGACAGCGGCAGCGGGGCCAGCGAGCGCCGTTCGGTGTCTGGGGTGTGATCCCGCCACGGGCGAGTAGCGCTCAGTCTGCGATCAGCGGCAGCTCGACCGCCTCGACCGCCGTGCTGGCCGGCGGTGAGTGATGTGGCGCTGGACGGCTCGGCAGTCGCGAGTGCCGATGGTGGCGCACGGCGACCTCGCAGGTGACCAGCCGGATGGGCGCCGGTGGTGGGGTGAACGGTCCCGGCCCCCAGCGCACCCACAGCGCAACCCGGCCGGCGTCGGCCTCGGCGAGCAGCTTTTCCACGGTGCGCCGGCGATCGGTGCGGTCCACCTCGATCACGACGGGACGACCGGCGGGACGTGCGCACGCGACGTCCACGACCGAGTGCCGGTCCTGGTACGGGGCGGGCAGCGGGACGACACTCGCGGCACGTCGGTACACCCGGAAGCCTTGGGCTTCGCCCCAGGCGGCGACCGCGTCGACGAGCAGCGCGGTGACCTCGTCGGTCGACCGGTCGACGAAGGTGAGCCGGCCCAGGTGTGCCGCCAAGGAGGCCGCGAGCTCGTCGTCATTCACCGTGCTTCCTCCGGCTTGCTACGCGGGCGCACGTCGTGGCTTGGTGCATGGCCGCAGTCTTCCAGGCTGGGTCTGCCTCGGCTTGGGAACCCCGCGCGACGCAGAACTGTCGTAGGACCACGACCGGAAGCAGCGCCAGTCGGACGGCCGCCAGCGGCGTCGCCCCAAGTCTCGACTTCCGCTCGGATCGCGGGCCCTGCCGTAGGCGGAGTTCGACCGGCATGCCTTCCCCTGCTGGCTGGCTGAACGCCTGGTCGTGGTCCCACTGACCGTCTACGGCACGGGCGCCGTGAGCCGCCCCGGTGTGTTGAACGGCCGGAACGGCGCGGGCCGCCCCCGGTCTGCCGAGCAACGTCGCGCTGGCTCTGCGGGTCGACGACGACAGGTTCATGCTGGTCGGCGCCGTCGACCACCCGCTGGCCACGGCGCGGCCCGGTGATCTGACGCCCATCCGCCGGTCACTGGTCGTCGATGCAGCGCTCCGGACCGCCTCCGACGCCGGCGTCAAGGCGACCAGCCCCCCACCATGAAGGCCCTCGGCTGGCTGCACACGATCTGATCCACACCGACCATGGAGCGGCACTGGGCCCACTGCTCGTGGTGGGCCCGGTTGGTCGCCTCCTCGAGATCAATGGAACGGCCGCACCTCGATCTTCCGGTCGCAGACCTTCGACGCCTCGGCGGCGAGTTTGAGCGCCACATCCAGATCGGGGACCTCCCACACCCAGACACCCGCGAGGTATTCCTTCGACTCCACGAAAGGCCCGTCGGTGAACACCGCCTGCTCGCCCCGGGCGTCGATGACCGTGGCCGCGTCGGTGTCCGCGAGTCCGCCCGCGAAAACCCAGTAGCCCTCGGCGATCAGTCGTTCGTTGAAGGCGCTGATGGCAGGCCGCCTGTCCGTGCTGCCGGGATCGCTCTTGTCATCGATCACGGAAACCAGGTACTGCATTTGAAGATCATCTCCTGTGGTGTCAGACAGCATGCTTCGGTGGTCAGGGATCTCAGGCCGCTACATAGTGCGGGCGCCCGGCCGGCCGGTAGACCTGGATCGTCACGCCCTTCGAGTCGACCCGCGACTCGACCAGGTCGAGCGCAAGATCCGGGCCGGTCTCCGGGAACAGTCTCGCGCCCTGGCCGAGGATCACCGGGATCACGATCAGAGTCATCTGGTCGACCAGATCGTTCTCCAGCAGCCACCGGGTCAGGGCGCCACTGCCGTGCACCTGCAGCTCGCCCCCGGGCTTGGCCTTCAGCTCATGGATGGCCGCCGCGAGGTCACCGCGGAGAACCGTCGTGTCCTCCCAACCCGGCTCGATGAGCGTGCTCGAGGCAACGTACTTGGGGGCCTCGTTCAAGGCCACGCCGATGGGATGCGCGCGCATCTGGTCGACTGATCCCCAGGAGCCGGCGAACAACTCGTAGGTGCGCCGACCGAACAGGAACGCCTCGGCGCGCTGGTAGGTCTGCGTGATGAACGTCCTGGTCTCGTCGTCACCGCGCCCCCGGGCCCATCCGCCGCGCTCGAATCCGTTCCTGCGGTCATCCGACGCGGCGCCGTTGCCCTGCATCACTCCATCGAGGGTGACCTGGGTCATGGTCGTCAGCTTCATGATCGCGGTTCCTTTGCCTTGCCGCCGCCCCTCGTGGGCGGCCCCACCCCTGCTACGAACACCACCGCCCGGATCCGACAGCGGCTCCAAGATCTCTTTGAGCAACTGCCGGTACGCCCGTCATCAGCGATCCCACCGCACGACAGCTTCGCGGCGACCGCACTCCCCTCCTCAAGTGCGCGCCGCGCGCCCTCCTGGGCCGTGGCCAGACTCGCGTCCATACCGCATCCGACCTGCGAGTTTCCCTACGCGGATGCACCGACCAAGACCGCGACTCGCTGGCTGCGGCACGGGTGGACATCAAGCGGTGTCGGGTTGCCGGCAAACTTGACCTTTGGCCCCGGTTTTCCGCCAACCTGACGCGGGTGTCCGAGAGAGAGGTGGGCGGTGGGTCGTGCATCCCGTACGGCCGTCCGGACAGCCGGCGTCCGGGTCGCGGCAGTAGTCTTCGCGCTGACCTGGCTGGTCTTTCCCGGCTTCGGCCTGCCCGACCTCGCGGTGACGTGGAACCCGGCCTGGGCCGTGGCGCTGGAGGCCGGCTGGGGACTGCTGTTCACCGTGTTCGTCGCCGCCGCCTTCGTCCGGATCGCCGCGTGGCCCCGGCGGTCGACCCCGGCCGTGGTGCAGTTGCTGTGCGTCGCGGCGGTCCTCGCGGTCTCCGCCGCCGCGTCGCTCGAATGGGCCTTGATGCTCGTCGCCCTGGCCGTGGCCGGGGAGGCGCTCGTCGTGGCGTTCGCGCCCGGGCGCGAGCAGTTCACGACCGGCGGTGTCCGGGTGGACCGGCCGCTGGCCGTCCTGGCCGGGTTCGCCGCGCTGCCCTGGCTGTCGTACGCCCACAGGATGTGTGCGGCGAACCGGGTGGGACCGCCCGAAGACGTCACTATCGGCATCGACCACTACGCCGTGCAGGGTGCGGCGGCCCTCGCCCTCGTAGTGCTCAGTGGGACGGCATCTTGTTGGGTGCGGGGCCGGCGGTTTGTCGGGGTCGGGGTCGGGCTTGTGGCCGCCTACCTCGGTCTCGTCTGCCTCGCCTGGCCTGGCACGCCTGGCGGGTTCGGGCCGGTCTGGTCGGCGCTGAGCGTGGCCTGGGGCATCGCCTTTGGCGCACTCGCCGCCGTCCGAAGCGCAGGTCCTGGCGCCGGCCGGGACGGTGCCACACCGGCGACTACGCGGAACGCCGACCCAGCGGGGATCCCCGTTCCGGTAACACTGAGTGGCTGATCCCACCTCGAGACGGGGGTCGATCAAGCAAAGCGTGCATGCTGCCAATGCCGCGAAGATCGGACGCATGTGATGCGGCGGTGCCGGCTTCTGCCACCGTCCGTGCCTGCTGGTTGATCGCGAGCGGTCACGGCCGGGAGCTGGCCTCCGAGCGGGCGGGCATCCTGAATTGCCGATGATCGGATGTCGATCGTGTGCCGTGACTCGGGCGCCTTCCCGGCAACGCAAAAACTGTCCGAACCGCATGCGCGAGGTGACGTCCGGAGCAGATGTGTGCCCTGCCGGTGGGCTGATCCGTGGGCGCGGTGTCGTCAAGCCATTGCGGGAAGGATGACCCGTTGCAGCACCGTGAGCGGGGTCCGCCACTGGTCGGGGTCGTCGTAGTTGCCAGCGGTGACGGCCACGGTGAGGTCCAGGTCGGGCAGGACAAATAGGCGCTGGCCGCCGTTGCCCATGCCGGCCACGAGCCGATGGTCCTCGATGGATTCGATGTACCACTGGTAGCCGTACTGCGCGTTCCAGGTGGTCTGCAGGCGCGGCTGGAGCATCGTGCGGATCCAGTCGGCGGGGACGATCCGCTGACCGTCCCAGGTTCCCTCGGCCAGCACCAGCTCGCCGAGCCGGGCCAGGTCGCGGGGCGCGAGTCGCAGCCCGGACGCGGCGGAGGCCACTCCGTCCGCGCCGGTCATCCACTCGAAGCTGCTGATGCCTAACGGCGCGAACAGCACGGCCTGCGCGTACTGCGGCAGCGACTGCCCGGTGCCGTCGGCGATCAGTCGCCCGAGCAGAGCCGTGGCACCACCGCAGTAGGTCCATCGGGTGCCGGGCGGCTCGAGGATGGGCCGCTCCAGGATGTACCGGTATCGGTCCGGCGCCAACTCCATCGCGATCTCGGCGTTGGCCGGGCTGGTGTACGGGAGATCTTCGCGCCACTCCACGCCCAACGACATTGTCAGCGCGTGCTCGACGGTGAGCCGGGCACGCCGGGGGTCGGCCGCCAGGTCGGGGTACTGCGGGAACCGCTGCAGGAGCGACTCCGCCGGCGGCGGGACCAGCCCTTCGCCGAGCGCAATGCCGTACAACAGCACGGTCACGCTCTTGGTGACGGACCGGATGTCGTGTAGGACCCCGGGCCCGAACTCGACGACGCCGAGCGAGTCACCCCAGGCGAAGTCCTCGCCGGCCCTGTAGTACTCCAGCACGGTTTGACCAGCGCGAACCGCCGCGACGGCGTGCAAACCGCCGGCCTTGCCAGCCTGGAGTATTTCGTCGAGACGGTCCCGCAACGGCGTCGTCATGGGCACTCCGAGGGGGCGATGTCGGCCAGCGGAACAGCATGCTCGTTATAGCGGAATTTCCGCTTCCGGAGCGACCCTATTCGGAGGGCAACTTCCGATCTGCCCCAGCCGCACGCCGCAACAGTCGTGAGAGGCGGCCAACTCTCGGCGCAGGGCCTCGACGTCCACGTCCAGAATTTCTGGACCATTGTGCTTACCGCACCTTCGATGAGGTTGCTGTCGACGTTGTGTGGGGTGCCGAGTACGAGCAGCACAACCCGCTACGTCTAACGCGTGCTGCCGCACACATCCGTATCTGCCGCCGACCGGGCGCTAGGTTCTCTCACCTTCGCCCGACGGGTCGCGCCGCATGGTTGTGCCGATGAGCGGTTGCGTCGGGCACGGTCGACCAGCGATCGGACAGTGCTGCCGCTCACTGTCCGAGAACGCGGTAGCGGAGGTGTACGACGCCGTTTCGGAATCGGCGCTCATCGAGGAGCTCAAGGCCAGCGCGCATGCCGGTCGGCAGCCCTGGCTTGCCCCCGCCGACGACGATGGGCAGGATGAACAGCTGGCACTCGTCGACCAGCCCGGCCTTGAAAGCCTGCGTCGCGAGGTTGGCACCTCCTACGGTGAGATCACTGCTGGCCGTGGCCTTCAGTTCGTGTACCGCGGCGGGGTCGAAACGGCGTTCGATTCGGGTGCCGGCAGTTGACACCGCGGGAAGACTCGTGGAGTAGACGACTTTGTTCGCCGCCTGCCAGGTGCTCGCGAAATCGGCCGTGAGGTCGGACTGGGCGGCCAGAGCTCGGTCGGTCTCCCAGTGGGCCATCGCTTCGTACAGGCGCCGCCCGTAGAGGAACATGCCCACAGACCGCAGGATGTCGGTGGTGAACGCGAATACCTCGTCGTCGATTGGGAACCAGGCGAACTCGCCGCGTTCGTCCTCGATGTAGCCGTCAAGCGACACATTCGTCACGTAGATCAGCTTGGCCATGCCTCTACCTCTCGATGATCAGCTGCAACAGCCTGGACATTTATCAGCGTGGCGTCCAGCTTGGTGAACGCTTGGCGCCAACCCTCCTCGCTGGGGTGCGCCAGGTGTTCGGGGAGCCACTGGCGGATCTCCAGTCGCGTCCGTCCGTCGGCCTCGTCGTGGAACTCGATGCGGAGTCTCGTCTCGAACGGCTCGATGCCCTCCTGCAGCCGGCCACTGACGTGCATGACGCCTTCGAGCAGTTCGCCGTTGGCGACGTGGGTGAGGTCGACATGGACGTGCACGCGAAGCTCCGGTTTGGCTGCGTTGACCTCTGTCCACCGTTGATAGCCGCCGGGGCGTACGTCGAACTCGATCTTGTCGCGTGGTAGTGAGTTGCCGGTGGGGCCCCACCACGCCGCCAGCTGGTCGGGATCGGTGAAGGCTCGGTATACGAGCTCCCGCGGCGCGTCGAACACGCGGGAAATGACGAGCTGCGGAGTTTCGGTGTTCATTCGAGTTCCCTGGGGTCGTCGGTCATCCGGTCCGTTGCCGGTCCGGCGGCCTGCACCGCGGCGAGGTGGGCATCGAGGCGGGTGAGGGACGAGTCCCAGAACCGCCGGTAGCGCTCGATCCAGTCGGCCGCCTCGCGTAGCGGGGCAGCTTCGAGGTGGCTCGCGCGCCACTTGCCCGACCGCGACCGCGAGATGAGCGCGGCGCGCTCGAGCACCTTCAGGTGCCGTGACACCGCCGGCATCGAGATGGACAGAGGAGCGGTGAGCTCTGTGACCGTGGCATCGCGCGCGGCCAGCTCCGCGATGATCGCCCGTCGAGTCGGGTCGGCGAGCGCCGAGAACACCGCGCTGAGCTGATCGGTGCCAGCCATCGGAAGCTCCCTTCACTTAACCAACACGTTAAGCGTATTGACACGCGAGTGATGCTGTCAACGGCTCGGGCCGGCTCCGTCTTGCCACCAGCGCTGACGTGCAGCCGAACAACCTGCGGAGAGACGGTGTCGGCTGCTGCCGCGGTGCGCTCGCTGCCGGACAGCGCCCGCGAGTGACCGCGCGCTGCAACCGTCTGATCTCGTGGCCGTCGCCTGATGCGCCCGCTCAGTCGTCGACTTCCTGTGCCGCGGCAGCGATCGGCTCGAGCCCCGCGATCAGCTCGTCGAGCTCGTCGGCGGTGAGCACGTCGTACGCCGGCGCCGCCAGTTCGTCGGTGAGGGCGTCGATCCGC
>NZ_JBSGJR010000030.1:0-28043 GCF_053605645.1 Micromonospora sp. NPDC003776 | reverse complement strand
CCGCAACATCTCTGTAAAACCCAAATAACCCCCCCCCCCCCACCCGCCCGGCTTTAGCCACGGGGCCCCCCGGGCGCTCCGGGTGGCGCACCGATCCGGCCCCGAGCTGCCGCCGTACGGTCGGCGCCGGGCCGGAACCGCCGCGCGGAGCGCGGTCACGGGCGAAACTGCCCGTACAAGACGTGCCCGAGGGCATCGGCGAGACCTCCCGCCGGCCCCGGGAGACCAGCGGACCCGACGGTCCGGCCGAGCGAGTACGGAGATGACACCGTGACCGACACCAGCATCCCCAGCGCCGACCCGTCCGTGGACGAGGAGAGCGTGCCGGCCGCAACGGACGAGGCCGAGGAGACCCAGGCCGAGAAGAAGGCCCCGGCCGAGAGCGACCTGTTCCGGCAGAGCGAGATCGCGGCCGACTACGTCGAGGGCCTGCTCGACATCCTCGACTACGACGGCGACATCGACGAGCTCGTCTCCGGCGGCCGCCCGGTCGTCGAGGTGGTCGGCGGCCGCCTGCAGAGCCTGATCGGTCAGCGTGGCGCCACGCTGGAGGCGCTGCAGGAACTGGCCCGGCTGGCCGTGTTCCGGCAGACCGGCTCGCCGAGCCGCCTGCTGCTCGACGTCGGTGGCTACCGTGCCGCCCGGCGCAAGGAACTCGCCGCCGTCGCCCGCAACGCCGTCGAGAAGGTCAAGGAGTACGGCGAGCCGGTGCGCCTGGAGCCGATGTCCGCGTTCGAGCGCAAGTGCGTGCACGACGTGGTGAACGCGATGACCGGCGTGGAGAGCGAGTCCGAGGGCGTGGAGCCGAACCGCCGTATCGTCGTCCGGCCGGTGGACTGACGGGGTGACCCACGACGAGACGACGGCGGGTGCCGTGTCCGGCCCGGGCGGTACGCCGCCCGGGCCGTCGCCTGTGCAGCCCGACCCCATCGTCGATCCGGTCTTCTCCGACGGCGACTCCGCTCCCGCAGCGGATCATTCCTTCTCCGGTGCGCCGTCCACCGCGGTCGACCCGGCGTTCTCCGGGGCGCCGCCGGCCCCAACTTCTCCCGACGAACCGGCCGTCCCGGCCTTTCCGGCGGAGCCGGAGGTCACCGTCGACCCGGCCTTCTCCAGTGAGCCGGACACCGCCGCGCCGATCGGCGCCACCCCGGTCGCTCCGGCCGGCGCCGTCGACCCGGTGTTCGCCGAGCCGACCGTCGCCGGACCCGCGGCCGGTCCGTCCGTCGTGGACGCCGACGCCCGACCGGCCGAGCCCGGGTCGGGTGAACGGCCCTCCCCTTCCGACGTGACGTTGCCGCCCGAGTTGGCCGGGGCGGCCCGTACCCTCTTCGGCGACCGGCTCGACCTGGCCGCCGCGTACGCCGAACTGCTGGCGACGGAGGGCGTGGTGCGCGGCCTGATCGGCCCCCGCGAGACGCCGCGTATCTGGGAGCGGCACCTCCTCAACTGCGCGGCGATGGCGGAGCGGGTCCCCGAGGGCGCGAGCGTCATCGACGTCGGTTCCGGGGCCGGACTTCCCGGTCTCGTGCTGGCGATCGCCCGGCCCGATCTCACCGTCACGCTGGTCGAGCCCCTGGCCCGACGGACCGCCTTCCTGGTGGAGGCGGTGGAGCAGCTCGGCCTGACCCGGGCTGTCCGGGTGTTCCGAGGCCGGGCCGAGGAGGCGGCGGCCGGTACGCGGGACACCCCGCCGCTCAGCGCCGATGTGGTGACCGCCCGGGCGGTGGCCGCGCTGGACCGGCTCGCCGCGTGGTGCCTGCCGCTGGCGGTGGCCGGCGGCCGACTCGTCGCGCTGAAGGGCGCCTCGGCGGCCGAGGAGATCACCGAACACGGTGCGGCCGTTGCCCGGCTGGGCGGTGGCGAACCGGAACTGCACCGGTGCGGAGTGGACGTGATCGACCCACCGGCGACGGTGATCGAGGTGGTGCGGGAGCGGGTGATCGGCCCGGCCCGGAAGAAGGGATCGAAGCGTTCGCGGGGTGGGCGCCGCCGCGGTGGCCGCGACCGCGATCGCTGACGCCGCAAGGCTTTCCGAATCCCGGTTCGGTCGCTCGACGAACGCGGAAGAGCGGATCGATCAGAACCCGACGTGGACCGGCTACGCCCGTCCGCCGTAGGCTGACCGCGCGTCGATAGTGTGGAACGGCGGTGCCGGGCGGCACCCGAACCCGACCGTTCCCGCCGGGCCGTGACGCCGCGCCGCGAGCGCGAGGGCCTGATTTGACGGGTGCGGACCGACCATCCGGAGCGGGCAGGGATGACAGGTGCATGACGACGGCAGGTACGACGACCGACGGGTGACCGGGCCAGAAGGGCGACCCTCGGCCGCCGATCCCGTCTCACGTGAAACCGACTACCCGGGCTGGCCGGTGAGTGATGACTCCCGCAGCCAGACGGAGGGCGATCCGACGCGCCGGGAGGTCCCCGTCCGGCCGACCTCCGCCGTGCCGGCGAACGTCCCGCTGTCGCGGGAGCCACACGACCCGACGGACGGGCCGGCGAACGCCCCCACCGAGCGACCGGCTCCGGCACGGGGCAACGCCGCCGTTCCCGGGCGCTACGAGCCGCCGGCCTCCGGCGTACCGCACCAGCCCACCCCACAGGCCGCTCCGGACGTGATCGCCGGGGTGGTGGTCCCGGCCGACACGCCACCGGTCACCGGCTACGGGGCGGAAGCAGCCGGCAGCACGTACGTTTCACGTGAAACCCCGACGCGCGAAGAGGATGACCCACCGTTGGCTATGGAGGCTATGCGCGCCGTGCAGATCCTTAATCCCAGTGGCGAGGTCACCATGCCTCGGCCAGAACGGACCCGGGTGATGTGCGTCGCCAACCAGAAGGGCGGCGTGGGCAAGACCACGACGACGGTGAACCTGGCAGTGGCACTCGCCCTGCACGGCAACCGGGTCCTGGTCGTCGATCTCGACCCGCAGGGCAACGCCTCCACCGGCTTGAACGTTCCGCACCACACCGGGGTCCCGGACGTGTACGACTGCCTGATCGACAGTGTGCCGCTGGAAGAGGTGGCGCAGGCGGTCGAGGGCATCCCGAACCTGTGGTGTGTACCGGCCACCATCGACCTGGCCGGCGCGGAGATCGAGCTGGTCTCGGTGGTCGCCCGGGAGTCCCGGCTGGCGCGGGCCATCGCCGCCTACCCCGGGCACTTCGACTACGTCTTCATCGACTGCCCGCCGTCGCTCGGCCTGCTGACCGTCAACGCGTTGGTCGCCGCGCAGGAGGTGCTGATTCCGATCCAGTGTGAGTACTACGCACTGGAGGGCCTCAACCAGCTGATCAACAACATCAACCTGGTTCGTCAGCACCTCAATCCGCGGCTGGAGGTCTCCACCATCCTGCTCACCATGTACGACCGGCGTACCCGCCTGGCGGACGCCGTGGAGCAGGACGTCCGGAACCACTTCGGCGACAAGGTGCTCCAGGCGGTCATCCCCCGGAACGTTCGGGTCTCCGAGGCGCCGAGCTACGGCCAGTCGGTCATGACCTACGATCCCGGTTCGCGGGGGGCGACGAGCTACTTCGAGGCCGCCCAGGAGATCGCCGAGCGGGGCGTCAAGGAGCCGGTGAGCCGGAATGCGTAGTGCGGAGAAGTCGCTGGGAGGCGTCGCATGAAGAACCGTCCTCGCGGCGGTCTGGGCCGGGGGCTGGGTGCCCTCATCCCCACCGGACCGGCGCCGGGCAGTGCCCCGGCGGCAGCCGAGTCCGAGAGCGGTGCGGCGACGACCGCCCCGGCGGTGCCGGTGGCCGGTGCGGCCGCCGCTATCGGGGCACCGGCCCCGACGACGGAGCCCGAGCCACAACTGAGCCCGGTGCCCGGGGCGCGCTTCGCCGAGATCCCGGTCGACGCCATCGTGCCCAACCCGAAACAGCCCCGGCAGGTCTTCGACGAGGAGGCGCTGGAGGAGCTGAAGACCTCTATCCAGGAGGTCGGTTTCCTCCAGCCGATCGTCGTACGCCAGCTCGACGGCGAGAAGTACGAACTCGTCATGGGCGAGCGGCGCTGGCGGGCGGCACAGGCGGTGGGCCGGGAGAGCATCCCCGCGATCGTCCGGGACACCAAAGACGACGCGATGCTCCGCGACGCGCTGCTGGAGAACATCCACCGGGCCAACCTCAACCCGCTGGAGGAGGCGGCCGCCTACCAACAGCTGCTGGAGGAGTTCGGCGCCACCCACGAGGAACTGGCCCGGCGGATCGGCCGCAGCCGACCCCAGATCTCCAACACCATCCGCCTGATGAACCTGCCGGCGCAGGTGCAGCGGCGGGTCGCCGCCGGGGTGCTTTCCGCCGGCCACGCCCGGGCGCTGCTCAGCCTGGACGACGCCGAGGCGCAGGAGCAGCTCGCCAAGCGGATCGTGGCGGAGGGCATCTCGGTACGCGCCACCGAGGAACTGGTGGCTCTGGCACTCGCCGACGGCCCGGCCAAGGCCCCCGCAGCCAAGCGCCGGCCGAAGCCGCACGCGCCGGCGTTGTCCGACCTGGCGGACCGGCTCTCCGACCGGTTCGACACCCGGGTGAAGGTCGACATCGGCCGGAGCAAGGGCAAGATCACCATCGAGTTCGCCACGGTCGACGACCTGGAGCGGATCGTGGGCATCATCGGCGTGGGTCAGGAGGACCAACCCGAGGAGTGAGCCACCCGCGGCAAACGGCCGCGTCGCCCTCGCCGGGTGACGCGGCCGAGTCGTTTTCGGGCTCGGGTAACGGCCGGGCGGTACGAGGCACCGACAGGGATGGGCCCGCCAGATGCCTTGTGTGCTCTTCTCCGGGCCGATCGAGGCCGGCGCCCCCTCCCGGGGTGCCGGCGCGTTGGTCGGCGGCTGTACGGCCTCTGGCCGGTCGTGCGCTCCCGTTGCCTGCGCTGTTCGCCTTGTCGGCGCGGTGCGGCGCCGGGAGTGGGTGTCACTCCTGAAGGCCCGGCCGGTGAGGCACGGCGTCCTCTACCGGGCGAGCCGTCCGGCGGGCGGGTTGTTTCACGTGAAACCCAGCGGCGTCCCACCGTCCAGTCGCTGCGGCGACCCGCCCGGCGGAGGTGTGGGCATGCGGCGGTCGGCCAAGGACCACCCACCGTCGCGGACCGCCACCGCACAGGCGTCGAGCGGCATCTGTCACGGAGCCGAGTTCGATGGCTACCTGGCGGGGTTTGCCGGTAGCCGCCCACTGGTCTGGCCTGCCCCAGCACTGGCTCCAGGCCGACGTCGTCGAAGGCCTCGACGCGTCGCACAGAGTCGGGCGTGGGCCGTTGCCCGGGACTGTGGCGAGAGAGGGCCGGGCCTCAGCCCGGCCGACCGTGTGGTTTCACGTGGAACCGAGTCCTGGGCAGGAGGTGCTCGGTTTGATCCCGCTGGCGGTGGGTGCGCCGCCGCTCCGGCGAGTGGGGGTGGGGACCGGCCCGCTGACGGTCCCGCCGCGGTCCCTTCCCGGTGTCGGCCAAACGACGCGCCGCGGCAGGTGCCGAGCCGCCCACGCGGGTGCGCTCCGCCGGCCTGATGCAGTCGGCTCCGCCAGCGTCTCGGCGGGGCGGGCGCCCGCCCGTCGCCCCGGTACCCGTGACACGCTCCCCGGTGGGCCCGACCGGCGACACCGGTCGGCGTCACTCCTTCCGTCGACCTGACGTGCGGCCATCTCGGCGTGTACCGCGGGTCGGATGCCGCGACATGCGGGATGCGGAGCGGAACAGTCGGAGCTAGCCGGCTGGGAGCGGGGCAGGCAGCGATTGCGGGGTGCGGTCGGTCGTCGGCCGGCCCTCCGCTCCCGGCCACCACGCCCGGCCTCCTGCGAGCCGCGGCCCAACGAGGAGGCCACCCGGCCGGGGCTTCGGCCGGTTCCACGGTCGCCGAGCCCCGCGCCTCCGGATCGACCGCCGGGGGCGCGGTGCTCCGGCCCGTTCCACCTGGGTCGGGCGCCGCGGCTGCCCGGTCGACGACGGCGGCCGGCCCGGTGTCATTTCCGAGGCACGCATCCCCCCGCGCTCATCTGCGAACCGGGTGCCAAGCTCCCATCCGAGCGCCGACCAGGCCACCGAGTGGGCGACGGTCGTGCGGCCCCTCGCTGGCGGCGAACACCCGCGCCCGAGCGGACGCCTTCGGTGGGTCATCCACAACCTGCTCGCCGGCGGTGGCCCCGCAGGTGCCGCAGGCAGACCTGCATTGGGGTGCCGACAACGCCGTCGCCTGCGTCCGAGCCGGTAGCGAATCGCCGCCACCGCCAATCCCAGATCTGGGGTGCACGCGAAGGCGAGGCTGCCGCTGCCGCCGGCGGTGCGGAACAACGGCCGCCAACGGCGAGCACCGGCCGGTGGGCGATGTTCCGGCCGATGCTCCTGCCAGCCCTCGAATCGCCCACACGGGTTCGGCCACCGCCCGGTGCCCGCCGGCAGAGGTGGCGGTCGAGCCAGGCGAATCTGGCGGCCGCGAACGCCACGGAGGCGGGCAGTGGCCCGAGCGGTGCCGCCGGGGCGATAGCCCGCCAACCGTCAGCGCAGAGAGACCGGCCGGAGCGCGACTTCGCCCCGGCCAACGCCGCCGCCCGAGGAGGTCGGGAAACCAGCCGGGCCAACGGCCTCCCGTTTCACGTGAAACACCACGCCGCACCCATCCTCACGACCCGGCCGAACCGACGCTGCCCGGGCGAGGATGCGGATGAGGCCGCCCGAACGGCCGGGCCCGGCCGGCAGCGACGGGGCCGACGCACCCCCAGGGGAGACGGGAAAAGACGGTCGGAGGCCGGTGCCGACGGTGGGCTCGGTCGTTGAGAAGGGAGGGCCGAGGGCGGCGAAGAAGCCACCCCCACGGTCCCGGAAGTTATCCACAGTTGTTTTCCACAGGGCGCCGCCGTTTCACGTGAAACAAGGAGCGGAAAGCCTTGCTGAGCTGTGGATGACGCGGTGTGGTGGCGACCTCGGCAGCCTGTGGACAACGCGGTGGACAACCATCGACGGTCAGGGCCGGGATCATCGGAGGAACCGGCGCCCACCGATGAATCAGGTAGGGACAGGCGTCGCGGACTCGGTTAGGGTCAGCGTCGTGCAGGACACCCCTCCCTCAGTCCCGGACTTCACCCAGTGGCCCTCGTTCCCCTTCGAGGGCGACCTTCGTGTCAAGGACCTCGACGACCCGGTGCCGGTCGAGCCTCCCCGCCGTGGGGAAGGAAACCGTGAGTGCACCGCGTGCAACGCGCCCGACGAGGCGTACATCTGGGTCGGTGAGCGGTGGCGGGTCCGCGCCATGGACCGCCCCACCGGCCTCCCGATGGTGCTGATCCTGGAGTCCCGTTCCCACCTCGACCTCGGCGACCTGCCGAACCTGCTCGCCGCCGAGCTGGGCGTGATGACCGTCCGGCTGGAGCGCGCCATCCGGTCCCTCGACGGCGTGGCCCGGGTGCACGTGAACCGCTGGGGCGACGGCTCGGCGCACCTGCACATGTGGTTCCTGGCGCGGCCGTACGGGCGGCTCCAGCTGCGGGGCACCTTCCTGTCCCTGTGGGACTCCATCCTGCCGCCCATCTCCGAGGCGCAGTGGCGGGAGAATCTGGCCCTGGTCGCCGCCTGGCTGGCCGAGTTCGGCGGTCGTCCGCTCGCCGAGCCGCCACGGATCCAGTGGCAGGCACCGTCGAGCCTCTCCGCGTCCCCGGCCGAGGGCACCGAGCCGCTCGTCGAGGACGAGGCGGTGTCGGTCATCGAGGCGGCCGACGAGATCCCCGAGCCGGCGGAGGTGCCGGCGCCGGAAGCGGCCGCCGGAACGGACGAGCCGAAGGCCGAGCAGTCCCCGGCCGGCTGAGGGCGGAGCCTACGGGCGGCGGGCGGCGGCTCGGGTCACCAGCGAACCGAGCACCCGGCCGAAGTCCAACCCGGCCGCCTGGACGGCCAGTGGCAGCAGCGAGGTCTCGGTCATCCCCGGGGAGACGTTGACCTCGAGTACGTGCGGTTGCCCGTCGGCGTCGACGATCAGGTCGACCCGGGACAGGTCGCGCAGGCCGAGCGCGGTGTGCGCGGCGAGCGCCACCTCGGCCACCCGCTCGGTCGTCTGCGGGTCGAGGCGGGCGGGCGCATGCCAGGTGGTGCGACCGGCGGTGTAGCGGGCGGCGTAGTCGTAGACCCCGTTCCGCGGCACGATCTCGACCGGGGGCAGGGCCTGCGGCCCCTCGCCGAGGTCGACCACCGACACCGCCACGTCCATCCCGGGGACGTACCGCTCCACCAGCGCCGTCTGGTCGTACGCGAAACAGCCGACCATCGCGGCCGGCAGCGATGCGGCGTCCCGGACCACCGCGGCACCCAGCCCGGAGCCGCCCTGCGCCGGCTTCACCATCAGCGGCAGGCCGAGGCGGTCGGCGATCCGGTCCAGCACGGCCACCGCGCCCAGCTCGGAGAAGCGGTCGTGCGGCAGGGCCACCCAGTCCGGGGTGGGGATGCCGGCCTCGCGCAGCACCGCCTTCGCGGAGGGCTTGTCCCAGGCCAGCCGGGAGGCGCGCGCGTCGCAGCCGACGTACGGCACGTCACAGAGGTCGAGTACGCCGCGCAGCGAGCCGTCCTCGCCGGTGGCGCCGTGCAGGGCGATCACCACGGCGTCCGGTGGGTCGGCGGCCAGCGCGGGCAGCAGGGCGATGTCGGCGTCCCGCAGCTCGGCGTCCATGCCGACCGCCCGCAGCGCGTCGAGCACCCGGCGGCCGGACCGCAGCGAGACGTCCCGCTCGTAGGAGAGCCCGCCGGCGAGCACCAGGACATGCAGCTCCTCGGTGGCGGCGGGGTCGGTCACGGAAGTGTGCGGGGCAGGGCTGACAGCCATGCGGGAATCATGCCAAGTCGGGACCGGGCGCGTCCGAGCCGCCCTGCCGGCGCCGCGGCCCGGCGCCGCCGACCGCCCCGAAGACCTTGCGCATGGCGATCTCCTGTTCCATCACGCCGGAGAGCCGGCGGACGCCCTCCCGGATCCGCTCGGGCGTGGGGAAGGAGAAGTTGAGCCGCATGTTGCCGCCGCCCGCGCCGTCGGCGTAGAAGCCGGTGCCCGGCACGTACGCGACCCGGGCGGCGATCGCGCGCGGCATCATCGCCTTGGAGTCCAGGCCGTCGGGCAGGGTCGCCCAGACGAAGAGACCGCCGCCCGGCGTCGTCCAGGTGGTGCCCGCTGGCATCAGGTCGGCGAGCGCGGCGAGCATCGCGTCCCGGCGCTCCCGGTAGACCTCGCGGTAGACCTTGAGCTGCTGCCGCCACGGCATGGTGCCGAGGTAGGTCGAGACGGCGGCCTGCGCGTAGCCGCTGGGGCAGAGGATCTGCGCCTCACTGGCGATGACCAGCTTGTCGCGGACCGCGTGCGGCGCGAGGATCCAGCCGACCCGCAGGCCGGGGGCGAAGGTCTTGGAGAAGGTGCTCAGGTAGAAGACCCCGTCGCGCCGCCGGGCCCGCAGCGGCGCCGGCGCCTCGCCCTCGAAACCGAGCTGCCCGTACGGGTCGTCCTCGACCACCAGCAGCCCGGCGCGCTCGCAGATGTCGAGCACCCGTTCCCGCCGCTCCTCGCTCAGCGTCACGCCGGTCGGGTTCTGGTAGGTGGGGATGGTGTAGAGGAACTTCACCCGCCGGCCGGCGCGGGCCAGGTCGGCGATGGCGGCCTCCAGCGCCTCCGGAATCAGCCCTTCGGCGTCCATCGGCACGTGGGCCACCTGGGCCTGGGCGGCCTGGAACACCCCGAGTGCGCCGACATACGTCGGCCCCTCGGCGAGCACCACGTCACCCGGGTCCAGGAAGAGCCGGGCCACCAGGTCGAGCGCCTGCTGCCCGCCCACCGTGACCACCACGTCCTCCGGACTGGCGCCGCAGGAGGCGTCGATGCCGGAGAGGGCCATCACCTCACAGATCCGCTCGCGCAGCTCCAGGGTGCCCTGGCCGATGCCGTACTGGAGGGTGGTCGCGCCGTGCTCGGCGCCGAGCCGGCCGAGCATCTCGCCGACCGCGTCCAGCGGCAGTGCCGCGATGTACGGCGCCCCACCGGCGAGCGAGACCACCTCCGGCCGGCTGGCCACCGCGAAGAGCGCCCGGATCTCGGAGGCGGTCATCCCCCGGACCCGGCGGGCGTACCGGTCGGTGTAGTCGTCGAGCGTCGTGCCGGTCATGACATCACCTCGATCGGGTGTCGGCGGGGCTGCCGCCCGGTGTGGTACCCGTGATGCCGGCATCCATGGCGGCGCGGGACGCCCGGTTGGTCGATCGTAGTCCCCGCTCACCAGTGACGGACCCGCCGTGTGGGTACGTCCACATCCCGGACCGGCCCGGTCCCCGCCCCGGGTGGCGGTGTGCGCGTCCCCTCCCGAACCGCCCCGAGGCGGCGTACGATCGCTCGTCGGGGGCAGAAAGAGGCACGAATGTGGCTTCCGCCCCGAGCCTATTGGTGGGGATGCGCTGATGTCGCGACGTCTGGTCAGTCTGACCCTCGACACCCTCGAGGACCTGCCCCGCCCGTGCCGTGAGTGCGTCTACTGGGAGCTGGACCCGGTCTCCGCCGACCGCGCCTGCGCCGCCGGCGACCCCGGCCTGGAGAAGGAGGCGTGGGTCTCCCAGACCCTGCTGGAGTGGGGCTCCTGCGGCAAGCTCGTGTACGTCGACGGGATGCCGGCCGGTTTCGTGATGTACGCCCCGCCCGCGTACGTTCCGCGCTCGATGGCCTTTCCCACCTCCCCGGTCTCCGCGGACGCCGCGCTGCTGATGAACGCCACGGTGGTGCCCGCCTTCGCCGGCGGCGGGCTGGGCCGGATGCTGGTGCAGGGCGTGGCCCGGGACCTCACCAAGCGCGGCATCAAGGCGATCGAGGCGTTCGGGGACGCCAAGTTCGGGGACGGGGCCGAGGACGATCCGACCCGGGCCTGCGTCGCGCCGGCCGACTTCTTCCTCTCGGTGGGCTTCAAGACCGTCCGCCCGCATCCCCGCTACCCGCGGCTGCGGCTGGAGCTGCGCACCGCGCTGAGCTGGAAGTCCGACGTCGAGTACGCGCTGGAGAAGCTGCTCGGCTCGATGAGCCCGGAGAGCCTGCTCCGCCCGGTGCGCCCGGCCCCGGCCACCCGCTCCACGAGCTGACCGGCCGCGTCGGCTCAGCCCACCACCCTGCTGGCGGTGACGATCGCGCGCAGCTCGCTCACGTCGATCGACCCGGTGGGGACGTCCCGCTCGATCGGGAAGTACATCCGTTGCACGGCGGCGACGATCGCCTCCACGACCCGATCCCGGAACCGGGGGTCGACCAGCCGGCCCCGGTCCGCCGGTGAGGTCAGGTAGCCCACCTCGACGCGGACCGCCGGCATCTTCGTCAGCCGCAGCAGGTCCCAGGCCTTCGCGTGGGTACGGCAGTCGCGCAGCCCGGTCCGCGCCACGATCTCCCGCTGCACCAGCCCGGCCAACCGCTCCCCGGTGGCCGAGCTGACGCCGTTGTCGGTGCCGTAGTGGTAGGTGGCCACCCCGTCCGCGGCCGGGTTGGCGTGCCCGTCGCTGTGCAGCGAGATGAACACGTCCGCGCCGAGGGAGTTGGCCAGTTGGGCCCGGTCGGCGTCCGGCAGGCAGGTGAGTGGCGACGGGCCGCGGGTGAGCTGCACCCGTACCCCGGCCGCGGCGAGCCGTCCCTCCAGCCGGCTGGCCAGGTCGTACACGATGTCGGCCTCGGTCCAGCGCAGCGGGCCGTCCGGCACCACCTCGCCCGGGTCGGTGCCGCCGTGGCCGGGGTCGATCACCACGGTGCGGCCGACCAGCGTCGGCCCGGCCTGGCGGATCGCGTCGGACTCGCGGAGCCACTGCGGGCGCCCGCCGACCACCTTCCGGCCGAGGCGGCGCAGCGCGTTCATGGTGTGCGGGCCGCAGGCCCCGTCCGGCTTGAGGCCCATTTCCCGCTGGAACTGGGCGACCGCCCGGGACGTGCGAATCCCGTAGATGGCGTCGGCGCGGCCGGTGTCGTACCCCATCTCCAGGAGGCGTTCCTGGAGCGTGCGGACGTCCTCGCCGATCAGCGGGTCGGGCACCGCGTGGTAGAGGGTGCGGGCGCCGAGCCGCCACCGGGCCGCGTCCAGTGCCCGCCAGGTCTCCGCGCCCACCCGCCCGTCCACGCTGAGGCCCCGGGACTGCTGGAACGCCCGGACGGCCCGCTCGGTCGCGGCGTCGAACTCGTCGCCCCCGCCGCCGGCGGGGAGCAGGTCCAGGCCGGTGAGGACGGTACGGATCTCCGCCACCGCCGGTCCCCGGTCACCGGGTCGAATCGGCTGCACGACGACCCCCTCTGGACGGATGCTGGCTGGCCGGAGACTCCGACGGACGCTTACGGAGCGTACCGTGAGCGATTACCGAGAGGCTTCCTGTTCGGCCAGGTCAGCAGAGCAAGGAACCCCCGCCGCCCGGGACGGGCGACGGGGGTTCCAGCGTTGTCGGGCGTCGGCTCAGAGCGCCGACTGGATGAGCCGGACCAGCTCACCCTTGGGCTTGGCGCCGGCGATGGACTGCACCGGCTCGCCGTTCTTGAAGATGGTGAGGGTCGGCACCGACATCACCCGGTAGGCACGGGCCGTCTCGGGGTTCTCGTCGATGTTCAGCTTGACGATGCTGACCTGGTCGCCCATCTCGCCGGCGATCTCCTCCAGCAGCGGCGAGACCTTGCGGCACGGCCCGCACCACTCCGCCCAGAAGTCGACCAGAACCGGCTTGTCCGACTTCAGCACATCACTCACGAAGCTCGCGTCCGTGACCGCCTTGGTTGCTCCCACTATGAACCCCTCCTCCGGGAACTGCTCTGAAGATGTTTCAGCCTTGCAGGGTGGCGATGAAGCGCTCGGCGTCCAGCGCGGCCGCACAGCCCGTACCGGCGGCGGTGATCGCCTGCCGGTAGGTGTGGTCGACCACGTCGCCGGCCGCGAAGACACCCGGGATGTTGGTCCGGGTGCTCGGCGCCTGCACCTTCACGTACCCTTCGTCGTCGAGTTCCACCTGGTCGCGGAAGAGCTCGCTGCGCGGGTCGTGGCCGATCGCCACGAAGACACCCGTGACGTCGAGCACCTTGCTCTCGCCGGTGTGCACGTTGCGGACCCGGACCCCGCTGACCTTGCCGTCCTCGCCGAGGATCTCCTCGATGACGGTGTTCCACTCGACCTTGATCTTGTCGTTGCCCAGCGCCCGCGCGGCCATGATCTTGCTGGCCCGGAACGAGTCCCGGCGGTGGATGATCGTGACCGACTCGGCGAACCGGGTGAGGAAGCTGGCCTCCTCCATCGCCGAGTCGCCGCCGCCGACCACCACGATGTGCTGGTTGCGGAAGAAGAAGCCGTCGCAGGTGGCGCAGGACGACACGCCGTGGCCCAGGTACTCCTGCTCGCCCGGCACGCCCAGCGGACGCCAGGCCGAGCCGGTCGAGAGGATGACCGCCTTGGCCCGGTAGGCCGTCTCACCGACCCAGACGGTGCTGACCGCGTCCGAGCCCACCTCACCGGTGTCCTTCAGCTCGACCCGGGTCACGTCGTCGGTGAGGAACTCGGCACCGAACCGCTCGGCCTGCTTGCGCATGTTGTCCATCAGTTCGGGACCGAGAATGCCGTCCGCGAAACCGGGAAAGTTCTCCACCTCGGTGGTGGTCATCAACGCGCCGCCGGACTGCACGCCCTCGATCACGAGCGGGTTGAGGTTGGCGCGCGCGGCATAGACCGCCGCCGTGTAACCGGCCGGCCCGGAGCCGATGATGATCAGGTTGCGGACCTCGTCCACTGCCGTCTCCCGATGTGTGTGTTCGTCACCGGCGCGCACCGATGTCGATCCCGAGTGCCGACGGACCCTGGCGGCGCCGGCGCCTGACTTGCAGAACGTCATCGTACGAAGCGGGGATTCCCGAGCCGGTCATCCGGTGGGTCACGTCACGTGGAACGGCAACCGCCGATGACCGCGCCCTCACCCTACCCGCGTACGGAACCGGGTGTCCGCGCCGGAGCCCGGTACGCCGCACTCCGGACCGCTGGCCCACGCCCAGCGGGTGCCCGCCGGGTCGACGAAGGTCACCACGAGGGCGGGAAGCCCCTGGAACGACGCGTAGTCGACCAGGTCGACGGTGATCGGCCCGGCCCCGTGCTCGACGCCGATGGCGGTGAGGCAGTCGTCCAGCGACCCCGGCCGGGCCAGCCGGGCCAACCCGAGCGGAGCGGTCGCCCGCTCGCCCTGTGCCAGGCCGGGCCGGCTGTCCTTTTCCCGGGACGGGCTGGCGAGCGTGCTGCTGAGACCGCCGGACAACCGCTCGGGGGTGTAGTCGGTGCCGCTGCTCATCGTGGGTGCGGTGACCCGGTAGGGAGTGCCGTTCCGCGGCACCGCCGCCGGTTTGCCGCCATCCTGCGCGGAGAGGCCCGCGCCCCCGCCGCTGCCGGTGCCCGTACCGACGAGGTTGCTCAGCCCGAGCCCGACCGCCGCGATCGAGGCGGCCGCCACGGCGACCGGGACCCCGATCCGCGTCCAGCGGCGCGCGCGCCGGCCCGGCCCCGTCCGCCGATCCGGTCCGTCCGCCGGCCGGGTCGTCTCCCGTACCCGCCGGCTCCCGCCGGTCCCCTGCGCCGGCACGGTGCCGCGGCGGGCGCCGGCCGGATCGCGGTCAACGCCGGGCACGGCCAGCGGCGGGTCGTCGGCCGGAGCCGGACCGGCGCCCGCGAGCGCCGCGGTGATCCGGTCCGCCACGGCGAGGGGCATCTCCGGCGCCGGGCCGGCCGCCCATTCGGCCAGGTCGGCATCCACCAGGTCCAGCGCCCGCACCAGCTCGGCGTACGCGTCGCGCCAGGCCGCGTCCTCCTCGACCAGCCGGGCGACGGTCTCCTGCTCCGGGGTGCCGTCCAGCGCCCCGCCGACGTAGTCGGCGAGCAGGTCGTGGTCGACCCCGCTGAACTCCCGGGCAGTCACGTCTCCTCCTGACTGGCGTCCCGCCGGGACCGCCCCGACGTGGATCCGACGCCCTCGGGCGGGCGTGGGTTCCCCTCGGTGACCCGGCGCACGTCCGCGCCCTCCGCCGACCCGTTACGCAGGTGGCCGAGGAGCACGGCCAGCCGGGCCCGACCCCGGGCGCACCGGCTCTTCACGGTCCCCTCGGCGACGCCGAGGATCCGGGCCACCTCGGCCACCGGGTAGCCCTGCACGTCCACCAGCACCAGCGCGGCGCGCTGCTCGGCGGGCAACTCGGCGAGGGCCTGCCGGACCACCAGCGCGGTCTCGTGGTCGCGGACCGGCGCGGCCGGTTCGACCCCGCCGGTGTGCCGGCCCGGTTCCCCGTCGGTGTGCACGCCGTCGGGCAGCGGGACCGTGGCATGGGTCTGCCGCCGCCGCATCCGGTCGAGGCAGGCGTTCACCACGATCCGGTGCAGCCAGGTGGTGACCGCGGAGTCGCCCCGGAACCGGGCCGCCGCGCGGTGCGCCGAGAGCAGCGCGTCCTGGAGCGCGTCCGCCGCCTCCTCACGGTCGCCGACGGTACGCAGCGCCACCGCCCAGAGCCGGTCCCGGTGCCGGTGGAACAGTTCGGCGAAGGCGTCCCGATCGCCGGCCACGTGCGCGCGGAGCAGGTCCAGGTCCGAGCGCGCGGCGTCTCCGGTCACCGGATCGGCCGGTTCACGAGCCTTGGACCGTGATCTCCTGGACCCCGACCTTGTAGCCGCTGTTGTCCTCCTTCTGCGGCAGCTCGGTGATCCAGAAGAGGAGGTACTGGTACTTCCGCTCCGGGTCGAACCCGTTGAACGTCATCTTGGTGCCGTCGTGCTGCTCGAACGGCTGGCCGATCCGGGTGGTGTACGCGGCGACCAACTGCTTGTCGCCGGCGGAGTTGGACGGGAACTCCCCCGTCCCGAAGAGCAGCTCGGCCGACGCGCCGGGGGACGACAGGGTGGCCTGAAGGGACTTGACCGTGTGCGGGGCGCCCAGGTCGATCCAGACCCCCATGCCCTTCTTCAGGTTGCCGAACCGGGGCCCCTTGTAGGTGTCGGTCTCCCAGCCCTTGTCCTCGTCGCCGTCGATCACCTTCTCGGCGTCGACCACCTCTTTGCGGTCGCCCTTCGGATCGATGATCCGGACGTCCTGGATGGTGAGCTTGCGGACCGCGGGTGGGGCCGCGGAGGAACCGTCGGTGGCCGGGGCGCTGTTGGACGGGCGGGCCACCGGCTCGGTCTTCGGGTCCTTGTCGTCGCCACCGAGGGCGCTGATCCCGATGAGCAGCCCGACCAGGGCCACCGCCAGCAGGCCGGCGATGCCCAGGGCGACCTTGCGGCCGCCCATGGAGGCCAGCGGCGACGGCTCCTCGCCGGTGTCGGCGGTGAACCGCAGCGGCCCGGGCTGGTCCAGGAAGTGGTCCTCGGCGGGGATGTCGAGGCGGCTCAGCTCGGCCGCGAGCACGTCCGAGGACGGCGGGGCGATCTCCGGGTCGAGCAGGTCCATGGTGAGGTCGTCGAGGTACGCCGGCACGCCGGCGCGAACCTGGCGGGGCGCGGCGATGGAGCCGCTGGCGTCCCGGACCGCGTCGGGAAGGGCGGCCCGGCCGTGCCCGGCGGTGGCGCCGTGCAGCGGGGCCTCGCCGTGGGGCCAGTGGCCGGTCAGCGCGAAGTAGAGCACCCCGCCGACCGCCCGGAGGTCGGTCTCCTGGCTGTCCGCGCCGTCGGTCCGCGCGTCGGCCAGCACCACCCGGCCGTCGTCGCTGATCATCACCGTGCCGGGGTGGACGTTGCCGTGCACCATGCCGGTGGCGTGCACCGCGGCGAGGGCGCTGGCCACCGCGTTGCCGATGGCGGTCGCCCGGGCCGGGTCCAGCGGCCCGTCCTCGGCGACCAGCTCGCGCAGCGACTGGCCGTCGACCCACTCGCGGACGACGTACGCCCGGTCGGCCTCGTCGATCGCGTCGTAGACACCGACCAGGTTGGGGTGGATCACCCGGCTGGCCGCCACGGCGGCCTGGAGCATCTCGGTGGCGGAGTCGCCACCCGGGTAGCGGAGGACCACCGCGACGGGACGGCGCAGCACGACGTCGACGCCGCGCCAGACGAGCCGGCCCGCGCTGTCGTTGTTGATGTGCTCGACCAGCTCGTACCGCTCGGCAAGGATCTCACCGGCCGTGGGAGCACCGAAGGTCATGACCGGAGGGGCAGTCTCCTCCGCCTCCTGACCCTCGCCGACCTGGGTCACCCGTCCTCCCTCGGTGATCGTGTCGATCGATGGACCCGTGCTGCTGGGCATGTGGCTTTCCGCTCTGCCTTTGAAGGAGCCGGCAGACCGGTGTCGACGCCCACGTCGGCACCTGCCGTATCCGTCGTGAGTGACCTTACCCGGGATGCCCGGTTCTCCGACATGTCATCTTCCCGCCGGAGCCGACGGGATGCCAGTGACCACGACGGCCGGCCGCGTCACGGCCGCGTCCAGGCTGGTCATTGAGAACACGCTTGGGCCAATCTAGAGGTTGACGGCAAGTGGTCGGCGCAGGGGTTCAGCGGGTGCGGCGACTGTGCGACGTCTCTGCTCATTCCCCCGGTCGGGTCGCCCACCCTCATCCTTACGGCTGGTTGTCCACAGGCCGATGGGCCTGGTGGGCGGCGAAATCCCGAGTTATCCACAGCCGTATCCCCAGGCGGGTGATCCTCGTTCACGGTCCGTCATCAGGGCCGGTCAGCGGCCCAGCCGGCGCCGCACCATGCCGACCACCTCGGTGATCTCACCGATCCGCAGCACCATGGCCAGCCCGAGGTAGGTCGCTCCGATCACCGCCCCGCCGATCACCAGCCGGACCGCCGCCGCCGTCCAGCTCAGGTGCGCCGGGTCGCCGGGGAGCACCTTCACCACCAGCAGGCCGACCAGGGCCGCGCCCAGCGCGGCGACGACGACCCGACCCATGGTGCGCATGATCCCGCCCAGCCCGATCCGGCCGACCCGGGGACGGAGCAGCATCGCCGAGATGACCGCCGCGGCCACGTACGAGATGGCGTTGCCGAGCATCATGCCGGCCGCCGCGAAGGTGGCCGAGAAGGCGAGGAAGAGACCGACCTGGAGGAGCACCCGCAGCGCCACCACCGGGATGTTCACCAGGGCCGGGGTCTTCGTGTCCGGCAGCGCGTAGAACGCGAAGGTGAAGAGCTGGCTGATCGCGAACGGGACCAGGCCGAGCGCCGCCACCAGCAGCACGGTCGAGGTGGCCACCGCGTTGTCGCCGGTGAAGGCGCCGTACCGGAAGATCACCACGGAGATCGGACCGGCCAGCACCGCGTAGCAGACCGCGATCGGGGCGAGCACGGCGCTGACCATCCGGGTGCCCCGGGACAGGTCGGCGGTGACGTCGCGGAACCGGCCCTCGGCGGCGGCCGCACTCATCCGCGGCATCAGCGCGGTGATGATCGAGACGGCGATGATGCCGTGCGCCATCATCAGCAACAGGAAGACGTTGTTGTAGATCAGCAGGCCGGCGTTCTTGCCGCCCCCGGCCCGGGTGAGCAGGTTGACCACCACGAAGAGGCCCAGCTGGTTGACGCCGACGTAGCAGAACATCCAACCGCCGAGCCGGGCCAGCTCGCGCAGGCCCAGCGCCCGGAAGTCGAACCGCCACTTCCACCGGAAGCCGACCTTGCGCAGGGCCGGCAGCAGCCCGGCGGACTGCACCGCCACGCCGAGCAGGGTGCCGCCGCCGACCAGCAGGATCCGGCCCGCGTCCATCTGCTCCGGCCGCAGCGCCCGCGCGCCGTAGAGCACGATGTACAGACCGAAGGTGCCGATCACCACCAGGTTGTTCAGGATGGGCGCCCACATCGGCGCGGCGAAGTGCCCGCGGGTGTTCAGCACCGCCGCGATCAGCGCGCTCACGCCGGTGAAGAACAGCATCGGCAGCATCAGGTAGGACAGGTCGTTGACCAGCCCGGTGTACGCGCCGTCCTTGCCGGTGGCGTAGATGGCGGTGATCACCGGGGCGAGGATCACCGCGATCAGCGCGGCGGCGGCCAGCGCGATCACCGCGAGGGAGAGCAGCCGCTGGGCGTACGCCTCGCCCCGGTCCGGGTCGGCGTTGCGGCGGCGGACCAGCACCGGGATCAGCACGCTGGTGAGCACGCCGCCGAGCAGAAACTCGTACACCTGGTTCGGCAGGAACTGGGCGGTGGTGTACGCGTTGCCGACCGCGTTGCCGAGGGCGGCGCCGATCATCAGGTTGCGGATGAAGCCCGTACCCCGGCTGACCAGGCTGCCGACCGCCATCACCGCGCTGTTCGCCGCGGCGCTGGTCTCCGCCACCACCTCCTGCGGCGGTGCGGTGGCCTCCACACCCGGCTGGTTGAGCGGCTCGGCCGAGATGAAGACCGCCTCGTCGTTCGGCGGCTGGCCGCCGCCGTGCGCGTTGGCGCTGCGGTACAGGCCGCCGCTCATCTCCAGCCTCCCAGGGGTACGTCGCAGCCGGACCTCCGGGCCCGTACACCCGAGACCTTAGTCAACCTCGGTGGCATACCCGCGCCCGGCGCAGTTGATCCGGTCCCCGCCCGATAGGCTGGCGATCCCATGTCCGAAGCCTCCGCATCCCACGCCGCCGAACGCCGTGAGCTGACCGTCGCGCAGCGCAACGCCGTCGCCGAACTGCTCCGCGTCTCGCCGGTCGCCGACGAACTCGGCCGGCGCTTCGCCCGGGCCGGTCACGAACTGCACCTGGTGGGCGGATCGGTCCGGGACGCCCTCCTCGGCCGGCTCGGCGAGGACCTCGACTTCTGCACCGACGCCCACCCCGACGAGACGCTGAAGATCGTCCGGGGCTGGGCCGAGTCGATCTGGGAGACCGGACGGGAGTTCGGCACCATCGGCCTCCAGCGCGACGGGCTCCGGCTGGAGGTCACCACCTTCCGCGCGGAGGCGTACGACCAGATCAGCCGCAACCCGGTCGTCCAGTACGGCACCAGCCTGGAAGACGACCTGAAGCGCCGCGACTTCACGGTCAACGCGATGGCGGTCAGCGTCCCCGACCACCGGTTCACCGACCCGTACGGTGGCCTGGCCGACCTGGCCGCCAAGATCATTCGTACCCCCGGGACGCCGCAGGAGTCGTTCCGCGACGACCCGCTGCGGATGCTGCGCGCGGCCCGGTTCGCCGCCCAGTTGCGCTTCACGGTCCACCCGGACGTGCGCGAGGCGATGACCCGGATGGCCGCGGACCTGGACCGGATCACCGCCGAGCGGATCCGGGACGAGTTCACCAAGCTGCTCTGCGGCGCCGACCCGCTCACCGGGCTGCGGCTGCTGGTCGACACCGGGCTGGCCGAGCGGTTCCTCCCCGAGCTGACCGGGCTGAAGCTGACCATCGACGAGCACGCCCAGCACAAGGACGTCTACGAGCACACCCTCACCGTGGTGAGCAACGCCATGGCGCTGGAGGAGGACGGCTGCGACTTCGTGCTGCGGATGGCCGCCCTGATGCACGACGTCGGCAAGCCGGCCACCAAGGCGGTCGGCTCGGACGGCCGGGTCAGCTTCCACCACCACGAGGTGGTCGGCGCCCGGCTCACCAAGGCCCGGATGAAGGCGCTGCGCTACCCCAAGGACGTCACCGCCCAGGTGGTCAAGCTGGTCGGCCTGCACCTGCGCTTCTACGGGTACGGCCGGGGCGAGTGGACCGACTCGGCGGTGCGGCGGTACGTCACCGACGCCGGTGACCTGCTCTCCCGGCTGCACAAGCTGACCCGCTCCGACTGCACCACCCGCAACCGGCGCAAGGCGGCCCAGCTCGCCGCCGACTACGACGCGCTGGAGGACCGGATCGCCCGGATCGCGGCCGAGGAGGACCTGGCCCGGGTCCGCCCCGACCTGGACGGCAACGCGATCATGGAGCTGCTCGGCGTACCGCCGGGGCCGCTCGTGGGGAAGGCCTGGCAGCACCTCAAGGAGCTGCGGCTGGAGCGCGGCCCGCTGGACCGCGACGAGGCGGAGGCGGAGCTGCTCCGCTGGGCCCGGGAGCAGGGCGTCATCTCCTGACGGGTGTTAAAAGGGGCCCCCTGTACAACGCGCGGCGTTAACAGGGGGCCCCTCCTTTCACTCAGGCGTCGACGGCGGGCTTGGTGCTGCCGTTGTTGCTGCTGGCGCTGCCCAGCTTGGCGAGCAGGCCGGCCAGGTCGATGCCGGTCAGGTCGCTGCCGAGCTGGAGGCCCTGCGCCACGTTCCCGGCCACCGACTTCGTCAGCGAGGACGCCCCGTCGGTCGAGATGACCGTCATCTTGTCGATCGCGCCGATCGGGGCGCTGGCCGCCTCGACCACCTGCGGCAGCACCTTGACCAGCAGGTCCAGCACGGCCGCCTCGCCGTACGCGGCGAACGCCTCGGCCTTGCGGGCCATCGCGTCGGCCTCGGCCTGCCCCTTGGCCAGGATGGCCGCCGCCTCCGCCTGGCCCTCGCGCTCGACCGCCTCGGCGATCGCGCTCCGCCGGCGCTGCTCGGCCTCACCCTCCTTGGCACCCTCGATCGCGTTCGCCTCGGCCAGCGCAGCCCGGCGGGCACGCTCGCCCTCACCGGTGAGCCGAGCCTGCTCGGCGGCGGCCTGCGCGGCGGCGATGGTCGCCTGGCGCTGCGCGTCCGCGTTCAGCACGGCCGCGTTGCGGGCCGCCTCGGCCTCCTGCTCAACCTTGTACCGGGCGGCGTCGGCCGGCTTGCGCACCTCGGTGTCGAGCTGCCGCTGCTTCAGCTCGGCGTTCCGCTCGGCCACCTTCTGCTGCTCGGAGAGGATCGCCTGGTCCCGCTCGGCCTGAGCGAGCGGGCCGGCCGCCGCCGACTTCGCCTTCGCCGCGTCGATCTCGGCCTGGATGCCGGCCTGCTTGAGCGCCAGGTTCCGGTTCGCCTCGGCGATCGCCTCCTCGGCGAGCAGCCGCTCCTGCTCGGCCTGCTGCCGGGCCCGCGCCTCGGCGATGGCCGCGTCCTTGAGCACCCGGGCCGCCTCCGGCCGTCCCAGGTCCTGCAGGTAGGAGCCCTCCGCCAGGATGTCCTGCAGCTGGAAGGTGTCCAGCACCAGGCCCTGGTTGGTCATCGAGTGCTCGGCCTCCTCGGCGACCGCGCTGGCGAACGCCGCCCGGTCCCGGATGATCTCCTCGACGGTGAGTCGCCCGACGATCGAGCGGAGCGCGCCGGCCAGCACCTCCCGGGTGAAGTTGTCGATCTCCTCCTGCTGGTTCAGGAAGCGCTGCGCGGCGGCGCGGATCGAGTCCTCGGTGCCACCGACCTTGACGATCGCGACGCCGTGCAGGTCGGTCCGGATGCCCTGCTTGCTCACCGCGCCCTTGATGCCGACGTCGATCCGGCGGCTGGACAGGTCGAGGGACTGCAGCTTCTGCACCACGGGCAGGACGAAGACCGAGGCGCCGAGCACCACCTTCTGCCCGGACATGTCGGTGGACCGGCCGCCGTCGGCGGTCTGGGTGGTCCGGCCCTTGCGGCCGGTGACGATGAACGCCTGGTTCGGGCCGGCCACCTTGATCCGGGAGAGGATGAACAGGACGAGGAGGACGGCGAGGAGAACCGCGCCGCCGATGGCGACGAGCAGGGGCATGGGCGTTCCCGTCTGTGCGAAGGGTGATTCAGTACGTTTCGACGTGCACGCTGGTCTCGCTGAGCGCTTCGACCACGAAGATCCGGGCGCCGACCGGCAGCGGATGGTCGGCGCGGGCGTTGAGCTTCACCGGTTGGCCGGCGAGGCGTATCCGTACCTCGCCGTAGCCGCCGGCCGGGACCGGGGTGACCACCAGGCCGGTCGCGCCGACCACGTCGTCCCGGGTGGGGGTGGCGTCGGTCCGCATGTTGCGGGCCGCCCGGCTGAGCCGGGCGGCGAGCCACGCGGTGGGCACGGCCGCCACCGCGCCGCCGACCACCGCGCCGACGATCATTCCGGGGGTACGCCCACCGAGCAGCTCGTTGACGATGGCGGCGCCGAAGCCGAAGGCGCCGGTGAACCCGGCGACCGCCTCCAGCGAGACCGGACCGTCGACGTCCGGGTGGCCGATGTGCAACAGCCCCGCGCCGACCAGCGCGAGGGCCAGCACGCCGACCCCGGCTCCGCCGATGATCAGGAAGATGAGCGTCCCCGTGGCCACGACCTGCACGGTATCGAGGTCGTGCAACGTCCGGGCCCGCCGAACGGTCAGCGTGGCGCGACGACAACCTCCAGGCCGATCAGCTCCTTCGGCAACGGTTGCCGGACCAGCTCGCGCCCGGCCAGGTCGGCGAGCGCGAAGTCACCCTGTCCGAGCGGCCGCCGGTAGAGCAGCCGGTCGTCGGAGACCCACACCGCGTCGGCGGACGGCAGCGGGTTCACCACCCGGCCGGTGGCCGTCTCGACCAGCAGCGGCTCCTCCCGCCCCTGGACGACCACGAGCTTTCCGTCCGGGGACCACGCCCACGGACCGGCCGGGTCGCCGGGGATCGGCAGGAGGCGGGTCGGCCGGCCGTCGTCGGCGGAGAACAGTTGCACGCCCCGGCGGGCGTCGCGTCGGGCCTCGTCATGCCCAGCACCGCCGGTCTGCGGGAGGGCAACCTCCCGTCCGTCGCGGCTCCAGGTGAACTCGCAGTAGTCGGTGCAACCCGCGTGCCCGATCATCGGGTGGGTCTGTTTCGTGCCGTCCGTTCCCATGACGATGAAGCCGAAGTGGTCGAGCTGCTCGGTGGTGAACAGCAGTCGCCGGCCGTCCGGGGACCACCGAGGGATGGAGAGCGCCCGGCCCACCTCGTACCAGTGGGTCTCTCCGCTCGACACGTCGACCAGGCCGACCTGGCGGGGCCGGTCCTGGTCCCGGACCGCGACGAGCGAGCCGGTGGGTGCCGGGAAGATGCCGTCGTAGCGGTCGGTGGCGGAGTAACGACCCCGTCCCCGGTTTAGGAGGAAACCGCTGCCGGAACCGCCCTTGGCCTGCGCCCGGGTCACCACCCAACCACCCGGCAGCACCAGCGGCCTCGTAAACCAGTCCGCCCCCGGGGCGGCCAGTCTGGTCGGCGACGGCGTGGCCGTCGGGGTCGAGGTCGCCGGGGGCGTGGCCGGGTGGGGTCGGAGCAGCACGAAGGGCAGGGCCACCGCGACGACCGCCGCCAGGGTGGCACCCGCAACGGCGACCCGCCGGCGGCGGCGCAGCCGGCGGCCCCGGCCGAGCGCGCGGACGGCGAGGTCGGGGGCGGGGCCCGCGCCGTCCGCGAGATCCCGCAACGCCGCCCGGAGCGTCTCGTCCAGCAGGCTGGTCATCGGGTCACCTCCGTAGGGCTCGTCAGCTCGTCCAGTCCGGGGACCAGTTGCCGGAGCCGGGCCAGCCCCTTGGCGCTCTGGCTGGCCACCGTGCCGGCCCGGCAGCCGAGCAGGGCGGCGGTCTGCTCGACGCTCAGGTCCTCCAGGTAGCGCAGGGTCAGCACGGCCCGCTGACGGGGTGGCAGCGAGCGCAGGGCGTCGAGCAACAGCAGCCGCAGTTCGCTGTCCGGGCCGGGCGCCGCCTGCTCGGGCAGCTCTGCGACCGGGACCTCCGCCCGCCGCCCGCGGCGGCGCCAGCCCGAGACCTGGTCGTGGTAGAGGATCCGCTTCACGTACGGCTCGGCGTCGCCCTGGATCCGGGACCACCGGGCGTACGCCTTCGCCAGCGCGTTCTGCAGCAGATCCTCCGCCGCGTGCTGGTTCCCGGTGAGCGCGTACGCGACCCGCAGCAGGGCGGCACCCCGTTCGTTGACGAACGCGGTGAACTCCCCGTCGATGACCTGTGTCACCGTTCACCTCCGTACCTCAGACGCACGGGGTGGACGGAACTTTGCCCGACCGCAGGGAAGAATGGTGGCATGCGCTGGACCGTGCTCGATTCGCCGATCGGGGAGTTCTCCGTCGCCACCGACGGCGAGGCCGTCCGCGCGGCCCACTTCGGGCGAGTGGAGTCGGCGACCGAAGAACCGGGCGACCCGCTGGCCGGCCGGGCGCTGGACGAGCTGCGCGCCTACTTCACCGGCGAGCTGACCGACTTCACCGTCCCGGTCGCGGTGCTGCGCGGTTCGGAGTTCGAACGCGCCGTGTGGCGGGAGATGACCCGCATCCCGTACGGGGAGACGCTGACCTACGGCGAGGTGGCGAAGGCGGTCGGCGACCCCGGGGCGGCCCGGGCGGTCGGGGTGGCCTGCAACCGCAACCCGGTGCCGGTGATCGTGCCCTGCCACCGGATCGTCGGGGCGGGCGGCAAGCTGGTGGGCTTCGGCGGCGGGCTGCCGCGCAAGGTGACCCTGCTGGAACTGGAAGCGGCGGTGGCCCTGCGGCGCGCCTGGTCCTGACGTACCGACGAAAGAGGCCGGGTCCGCGCGGACCCGGCCTCTTTTCCTGCGTGTCAGCGCGTCAACGCTCGACCTCGCCCTTGATGAACGCCTCGACGGCGGCGTGCGCGTCGTGGTCGGCGTACTGCTTCGGCGGGGACTTCATGAAGTACGAGGACGCGGAGAGGATCGGGCCACCGATCTTCCGGTCCAGCGCGATCTTCGCGGCGCGGACGGCGTCGATGATGACGCCCGCCGAGTTCGGGGAGTCCCACACCTCGAGCTTGAGCTCAGCGTTCAGCGGGGTGTCACCGAAGGAGCGGCCCTCCAGGCGGATGTAGGCCCACTTGCGGTCGTCGAGCCACGGCACGTGGTCCGACGGGCCGATGTGCACGTCGCTCTTCTGCATCTCGTGCGGGATCTGGGAGGTCACCGACTGGGTCTTCGAGATCTTCTTCGAGACCAGGCGGTTGCGCTCCAGCATGTTCATGAAGTCCATGTTGCCGCCGAAGTTGAGCTGGTACGTGCGCAGCAGCTCGACCCCGCGGTCCTCGAAGAGCTTCGCCAGGGCCCGGTGCACGATGGTGGCGCCGACCTGGCTCTTGATGTCGTCACCGACGATCGGCAGCCCGGCGTCCTCGAACTTCTTCGCCCACTCGGGGTCGGAGGCGATGAAGACCGGCAGAGCGTTCACGAACGCGCAGCCCGCGTCGATCGCGGCCTGGGCGTAGAACTTGTCGGCCTGCTCGGAGCCGACCGGCAGGTACGAGACGACCACGTCGACCTGCGCGTCGCGCAGCGCCTGGGCGACGTCGACCGGCTCGACGTCCGACTCCTCGATGATCTCGCGGTAGTACTGGCCGAGACCGTCGAAGGTCGGGCCACGCTGCACGGTGACGCCGGTCGGCGGCACGTCGCACAGCTTGATGGTGTTGTTCTCGCTGGCCACGATCGCCTCGGCGAGGTCCATGCCCACCTTCTTGGCGTCCACGTCGAACGCCGCGACGAACTTCACGTCGGAGACGTGGTAGTCGCCGAAGGTGACGTGCATGAGACCCGGGACGCGGTCGTTCGGGTCGGCGTTCCGGTAGTACTCCACGCCCTGCACGAGGGACGAGGCGCAGTTACCCACACCGACGATGGCGACGCGGACGGAGCCCATAGCGTCTGCCTCCTTCTTCTTCATCACGGCCGCTCTTTCCTGGACTCTCCAGGCGGGGGCGGGCTGTCTTCTTCTCGTCGGCCGCCGGCCGTCCCGGGTTGCGGGACCGTCGGGGCTCGGCCGGAGCGCTCGTTGGCGATGAGCTCCTCCAGCCAGCGAACCTCCCGCTCACAGGCGTCGAGCCCGTGGCGTTGCAGTTCCAGGGTGTACGCGTCGAGGCGCTCGGCTGCCCGCCCGAGCACGTCACGAAGGCCTTCGCGGCGCTCCTCGATCTTCCGACGGCGACCTTCCAGGATCCGGAGCCGGGTGGCCTGGTCGGTCCGGGCGAAGAACGCGAAGTGCACCCCGAAGCCCGTGTCGTCGTACGTCTCCGGCCCAGCCTGCGCTATGAGCTGGGCGAAGCGTTCCTTGCCCTCCGCGGTAATGGTGTAGACCACCCGACCGCGTCGGCTGGTCAGGGCGGGAACCTCCTCGGCGGTCGCGGGTGCCTCAGCGGCTTCGGTGATCCATCCCGCCGCCTGCAACCGGCGCAGCGTCGGGTAGAGCGAGCCGTAGCTGATCGCCGCCCGGATGGCGCCGAGCTTGGCGGTCAACTCCTTGCGCAGCTCGTAGCCGTGCATCGGAGCCTCCTGCAGGAGGCCCAGGATGGCGAACTCGAGCACGGGCCACCCCTTCTTACCCCCGGCGCGGAGTCGTAACCGCCGCGATGTATCGGACCGATACATCGCACGTTAGCGGAGACCCATGATCAGGGCAAACCCTCGTTTTGCGCGGCGCTGTCATCACGGATCGTGACGATGGTCGCCTCGTCCGGCCGGACCGCGTACCCTTTGCCGCATGCGTACGCAGCGCCAGGTCGTCGACTACTCGCTCCGGAAGCGAGCGGTGCTGCGTGACCTTCTCGCCAACCGGGTCGGCACGTACGACGTCTGCGACGCCTCGCCGTACCTGAAGAACGCCGCCCGGTACCACGGCGAGCCCACCGAGGAGCGCTGCCCGATCTGCCGCAGCGAGAACCTCATCCACGTCCACTACATTTACGGCGACGAACTCAAGCAGTCGGCCGGCCAGGCGCGTAACCGGGCCGAGTTGTCGCTGCTGGCGATGACGCTGCGTGAGTTCCAGGTCTTCGTGGTGGAGGTGTGCCCCGGCTGTGACTGGAACCATCTCGTCGAGCAGTTCCTGCTCGGGCGGGACGGCCTGGCCGGCGGCGATGATGACGGGTCGGAGCAGGAGGCGGTGGGCGGCTCGTCCGCGCCGACCGGTTCCACCCCTCGTCGAAGGCGAGAGGCGCAACGGTGAATTCAGCTGTCCGGGTCGGGCCCCGCGGCACGGGCGGGTGGCCCAGCCGACAGCTTCCAAGTCTGAATGGTCCGAATAGGTCGGATTTGACGACTGCGCCCCGGCGCGCCCCGGGTGTAGCGTCTCGTGTCGCAGCTCACGGCAACCCGGTGGCGGCGCCTTTGCGTCCCACCGCGACCGGCAGGGTGTGAGGAATGAACTACGGCGATCCCAGTTCTTCGCGTGGGCGGGCCCAGACCCCGGGCCCGAACGGCGACCCCGGTTCCGGAGGGAGCCCGCGCGGGAACGGTTGGTCATCCGGACCGGAGGGCGGCGCCTCGG